>JAIPBM010000003.1 GCA_021739695.1 Flavobacteriales bacterium
ATCTTGGTAGGTCAATCAGACGAGATTCCTCCCTTCGATAAAAACTCAGGGCAGGCTGCACCTCGGAATGACAGGACTACTGTCATGCTGACGAAGTGCCTGCCCTGAGCTTGTCGAAGGGAAGCATTTCTTTTACCATCTTGGTAGGTCAATCAAACGAGATTCCTCGTGCCTCGGAATGACAAAACCAATGTCATGTTTCGAAGTGCTATCTCAAGCCGATTTGAAAGGATTAATTTAGAGCACCATGAAGCTTCTCAAACCCATACTCATAAGCCTGTCCATTTTTCTGTTCCTGATCATCGGAGCCCTGCTGACCTGGTATTATCTACAAGGCCCAGCTCATCAAGGTCTGGTCCGTTCAGATTTTGCCGACAGACCATTCAAGATTGAAGAAATCGTTGATGTAACGCCCGTTGCCAATAAGCCGAATATCGTCTTCATTTTGGCGGATGACCTGGGTTATGGTGATGTTGGCTATAACCTGCAAACAGTGATCAACACCAAAAACCTGGATGCCTTCGCAAGCCAGAGCGTGGTGTTTACCAACTTTTACGCACCAGCCTCCATCTGCACACCTTCGCGCATCGGTTTCCTGTCTGGCAGATATGCGCTTCGGCAAGGTTTGGCATATCCTTTTCATCATGTTAATGGCAGTTTGGTGATGAACATTGGTAGTCGCGTGGCCAATGTTTTAGGAGCGGTGGATATGCGTGGCGAGCACAACATCATCAACGGCATCATGCCATCAGAACTCATCATTCCTGAACTGTTGAAGCTTGCCAACTACCGAACAGGTGTTGTGGGAAAATGGCATTTGGGCACCATTTCGCAGGATGATCAATTTCATCCATTCCATCATGGTTTCGATTATTTCGTAGGCCTCGAAGCTTCGAATGACGATTGGCCGGTGGCGTTTTACGACAACGACAAGAAAGTACTGGATGATATTGGCCTGAACCAAGCGCATTATACCCAGTTGTTTACGGATGCTGCGAAGACGTTCATTGATCAGAACAAGGATGAACCCTTCTTTCTTTACTTGGCGCACAAAGACCCGCACCAACCTTTCTTCCCTTCTCAAGGATTTAAAGGGAAGTCTAAAGCAGGTGCCTATGGCGATGCAGTAGAAGAATTTGACCACAGTGTGGGTCAAGTACTCGATTACTTGGATAGCCTCGGCCTAACGGAAAACACCATCGTTGTGATTACCAGCGATAATGGTCCTTGGTTCGAAGGAAATCCGTGTGGTCTGAGAGGCAGAAAAGGCCAAGTATTTGAAGGTGGCTATCGCGTGCCGTTCATGATCCGTTACCCCAAAAAGATAAAATCGGCCTACAGAACAGACATTCCCGCCATGGGAATCGACCTCTTGCCTACCCTTGTGGCAGAAGCAGGCGTTTCGTTGCCGAAAGATAGGATCATTGATGGGCGCAATCTGTTCGATATCCTGGCCGACAGCTCCGAAACGGGTCTTGGCAGAAATCGTCCGTTGTTCTTCTTTCACGATTACGCTTTTGAAGCCGTGAGAATGGGCGATTGGAAGTTCATTGAGACCAATTATAGCTACACATGGCCTGTGCCTTTAGAACATCCGAATTATTCAACGAAGGAATTTGTGCCGACCTATTCTCCGCCAGAAAAGGACACCACCATTAACCGACTGGACAATTGGCCAAAGCTGTACAATTTGAAGGAAAGTCCATATGAAGCATACAATCTGAACACGAGGAACGAGCAAAAAGGCAAGGACATGCAGCGAGTGCTCACTGAATTCAGAAATGAGTTCTTGAAGAATCCAAGAGGTTGGCGTGAGTATTGAATTCACTTATTGACTTGCGGCAGTTCCTCAGGGTGACATAGGTCTATTGCGTAATTCAACTGGCTGTCATGCAGAGGCACGAAGCATCTAGTGTATCATTTATAATGTTGGGAAGAGCCTGAGACTTCTCGTTCCTCGAAGTGACAAGCCGAATCCTAATCTCATCTGTCATGCAGACGAAGGAAGCATCTCTTTTGCTAAGCAAAGACTCCTCGTGCATCCGAGTGACAGGAGTATATGTTTTTCAGAACATGAAACTTATGGTTTGTACCTAGCATCCAATAATTCGAATCTGATTATCTTTCCAAGCGTTTGAACCACCATAAATAATCCGACCATCGAACTCTGGGAAACATATAGCTACCTCCTGCCCTACGTGGCAATACCAATCACGAGCGGCATCGTGGGATGGGGCACCAATTGGTTGGCCATACACATGACCTTTTACCCGGTTGAGTTCGTTGGTATAAAACCCTACTTAGGTTGGCAAGGAATTGTGCCTTCCAAGGCAGCTAAGATGGCTGAGAAGTCGGTTGACCTGATGACCTCTAAGCTGATTGATGTTCAAGATGTATTTGGAAAGCTTGAACCAAAACGGGTGGCACAAGATCTACAGCCAGTGCTGAATACCTTGGCCCGTCAGATGATTGACGAGATCATGACGCAAGAAGCACGATTGATGTGGCTTGCAACACCAGCGCTGGTTAAAGAAGGAATTTACCGCCAAGCCGTTTCGCAAATGCCGGAAGTGGCTGAAGAAATGATGCTGGACATTAGAGACAACATCGAAGAATTCCTCGACCTGAAAGGATTGGTGGTTGAACATCTTACCAAAGACAAATCGCTCACAAACGAGATATTCCTCAAGTGCGGAGCCGAAGAATTCAAGTTCATCAAATCCTCGGGACTCTACTTCGGCTTCCTTTTCGGAATCATTCAAGCCATCGTTTGGTACTTCAACGATTCGTGGTGGTTGCTACCTCTAGGCGGTCTTATTGTAGGTTGGGCAACCAATTGGCTGGCACTTAAGATGATCTTCAACCCGAAGAAGGAAATCAACATCTTGGGCATTAAGATCCATGGCCTTTTCATCAAGCGCCAGCGAGAAGTTGCCACGGAATACTCCAAGATCGTTTCGTCCAAGATCCTGACCGTAGAACGCATGTTCGATCGGATATTCAGAGGCAAAGCTTCTGACAAGATGGTCAGCATACTTCATGGACATATCAAACGCGCCATAGACGATCAGATCGGTCTTTCGAGAGCCATCTATCAGATATTTGCAGGAACTAAGAAATACGACCAACTCAAGGACATGGCGGCCAATCGTTTTGTAGAGAGCCTCCCCCATTCCATTCATCGCACCTTCGATTATGCGGAAAATGCCTTGGATCTTGAAACCACCATGCGCGAGAAAATGTCTGAACTTTCTCCCGATGAGTTTGAAGCGGTTCTTCGTCCTGCCTTTCAAGAAGACGAATGGATTCTCATTCTCGTAGGCGCCATTCTTGGTGGTTTGGCCGGAGTTGGGCAACTTGTTTTCCTCTTTTCGTGAGATGTTGATTTCCAATTTTAAAGGATTTGCGAGGAACAATTACCGATTAACGATTTGCGATTGGTCCACTGCGGAGCTAACATAAATCGTTAATCGCCATTCGCTAATCGTTCATCGATATTCTTTTTTTCCTTTTCACTGGTCGCTATTCACTATTCGCTAATCACTAATTTAGAATCCATGAATAAACGTGTGAATGCCTTTGCGGACGATGCGCTTGGAAACCTTGATGCAACGGGTGTTGCAGAGGCCATTGCGAAAAAAGAAATCTCGGTTCAAGAAGCCATCGAAGCTGCCATAAAGCGTTCGGAAAAGGTAGATCCCGATCTGAATGCCATCATCGTTAAAACCTATGATGATGCGCGGAAATACGACCGATTGAATACAAAAGGCGCGTTCTATGGTGTACCTACCTTCTTTAAGGATACAGATAACATCAAAGGCTATCCGACCCAATTGGGAACAGGCTCCTTTAAAGCGAAGAAGGCAAAACGTAACAGTCGCTTCGTCAATCAATTTCTTTCTACGGGAGTAAGCTACTTGGGAAAAACCACTTTGCCTGAATTCGGTCTATTGTGCAGCACGGAGAACGAAAAATGGTCCATTACCCGAAATCCTTGGAACACGGATTACACTTCGGGCGGTTCATCGTCTGGCTCATCGGCATTGGTTGCCAGCGGAGCGGTTCCGATTGCATCAGGCAATGATGGTGCTGGTTCCATTCGAATTCCAGCTGCCATTTGCGGCTTGGTCGGTTTAAAACCAACTCGAGATCGGGTATACGGAATTGATGGCACCGACCTGATGCCAATTCAGATCATTCACCAAGGCGTGCTTACGCGATCGGTACGTGATACCGCTACCTTTTTCAGCGAAGCCGAAAAGTTCTATCAGAATCCACGCATGCCCAAATTGGGTCACATCAGCCATGCTAGCAAGAAAAGACTTCGCATTGCCTTCGTCAATAATCTGACGGATGGCGCAACGGGACACCAAGATGCTGACACCTACAAGCTGCAGATGGAAACGGCCCAACTGCTCGAATCACTCGGGCATAGCGTTGTGCAGGTTCCTTTGCCCATTGATGTAGATACCATGGTGGGGCATTTCCTCAATTACTACGGATTCTTGGCCTATATGTCGAGTCACATGGGAAGGCTTGTGGTTCAAACCAAGGTAGATAAGACGCAGATTGAACCATTTACCATGGGACTGAGCAAACGCTTTAAGGCCAATGCACTCAGACTTCCTGCCAGCATTCGCGCCATGCGTAAATTGGGACACGAATCCGGCAAGATGTTCGAAAACTATGATGTGGTGATGACGCCTGTGCTTTCGCACAAAACACCGAAGATCGGCTACTTCTCTCCCGAGTTGCCTTACGAAGAAGTCACGAAAAGAGCCATTGAATTCGCTACCTACACCGGTCTGTATAACGTAACGGGAGAACCAGCCATCTCCCTCCCACTCGGTAAAGATTCGGATGGAATGCCGCTAGGTGTTCAGTTTGCCGCGCCTTATGGCGAAGACAAACGCCTATTGGAATTGGCCTTCGAACTCGAAGCCGCCAAACCATTTCGTGTGATGGGTTCTTAGGTCCATCTCCAAGAAGCCATTACCTAATACCTAACTCCTATCACCTTGTCCGCTACCAAGCCCATCGTTCCGCACATTTCGCTACTCAAGATCCTTGTCAACCTTCCGAAGTTTATCGGCAACCCGGCCATTTCCTTCAAAGAGGTCTTAGATAAGCACAATGGCGTGGTTACCATGGATCTTCCGTACAACTCTGTTCTGGCAACCGACAGACCGGAACTGATGAGACATGTACTTCAACAAAACAATCGCAACTACATCAAAACCAGCATTGTAAGAGACTTACTGAAGAAGCAACTGGGCAACGGGCTACTTACTTCTGAAGGAGACTATTGGCTTAAACAACGGAGAGCCATCCAACCCGGGTTTCATCGCAAACGATTGGAAGGCATCGCTTCCATCATGGTAGCTGAGATCAATAAATACCTTGATGACGTCTTCGACAGCTACGCAGAGACCGAACAGGAAATAGACATCGCCAAAGAGATGACCACTTTGGCCTTCAAGATCGTTTCCAAAAGTCTGTTCGGGCAAGAAGCAGAAGATGACAAGTTGGATGTGATTGAAGAGATCGTATCTCAAAGCCAACAGTTTATGGTCGATCAGGTGCGCAAGCCCATGCTCAAACCGTGGTATCGCATCAGCGGTGCCTACACCCGAAATCAGCAGGTAAAGGAAAAAGGCGATGCCTTGGTGATGGAGATCATCCACCAGAGACAACAATCCACTGAAGAGCATCACGATCTGCTGGACATGCTCATCCAGACCAGATACGAAGATGGTTCTGGCATGACCGATCAACAACTGCTCGATGAAGCCATCATACTCTACGTGGCAGGTCACGAAACCTCGGCCAATGCCATGGCCTGGCTTTGGTACCTCTTGGGCACGCATCCCGAAATTGAAGAGAAGGTTCTCCGATCAGTAAACGAAAGCATTGGCGATAAAGCCCCATCCTTCGAAAACCTGCGCGACCTTGGCTATTGCCTGCAAGTAGTGGAAGAAACCATGCGCCTCTACCCTCCTGCTTGGATCATCGATCGCGAACCCCTAGAAGATGATGAGTTCGAAGGCATTCCCATCAAGAAAGGAAAAGATGTGATCTGTTTCATCTATGGCGTGCATCGCAGCGAACGCTACTGGAGCAACCCTACCAAGTTCGACCCCGAACGCTTCTCAGCAGAAAACAAGGCCAAACAGATTCCCTTCTCCTACATGCCATTTGGTGGCGGACCTAGGCTTTGCATCGGCAACAGCTTCGCCCTTATGGAAATGCAATTCGTACTGGCCATGATGATCAAACGTTACCACTTCGAGGTCATCAAAGATCAGGTCATCGACATCAACCCAATGGTTACCCTACGACCTAAGTACGGCATCAAGGTCATCGTCAGAAAGAGAAACTAAGCATTTCAGACTAACCCATTCGTGCTAGTCTTTTTAAACTCATCTCTTCAAACTAACATATATATGCTAGTCTCATTGGTCTAATCCGTGAGTGTTAGTCTCTTCGTCTTAATCCGTTTGATCTAACTTATATGTACTAGTCTCTTTGGTCTAATTCCTAAATGCAAACACCTAACTCCTAATATCTCAATGTGTACTTACCAGACTTCAGGGTGCGCATGTGCATCTTGCATCTCGATGACATATTTTCTATTGCCCAAGTAATCTATTCAGGTAGATCTATTTGAACCTTCCCGTACATGCTTAAGTTCTTTGCCAACTCAAAATGCCATGATTTTCACTTTT
Organism: Flavobacteriales bacterium; assembly: GCA_021739695.1. Taxonomy (NCBI): domain Bacteria; kingdom Pseudomonadati; phylum Bacteroidota; class Flavobacteriia; order Flavobacteriales; species Flavobacteriales bacterium. The sequence continues at coordinate 6,726 of JAIPBM010000003.1, forward strand.
AAAGGCCACTTAAATTTTAGTTGATTACCACAAGCTTAACTTGCTTAGATTCAATCGTATCTCCAGCTTGGTCTAACGTGCGGGCAATAAAATCAATTTCTCCTGCATAAGAATTCACTCCCGTAAACACGAACGTATTGATCGCCTTTCCCTCTGCATTCGAACTACGCTCTACTGCCTGAAGGAAACCAGGAACTGATGTGTTTGCTGACACTTCAAACATCACCGCATGGTATTTGCTTGGCACCCCACCGTTGGCTGTCTCCATTTCAGCTGTTAGAGTGATCTCTGCCACCGTGTCGTTTTTCAAATAGAACGGGCTTACAGTCAAGTCTATACCGGTCGGATATGCCTGCTTGTAAAATACCGTATCCGTTCTTTCATAAACAGATAATTCGGTAGTCAGTACATTATCTTTTACCGAAGAGGTAGAAATCATCGTAACAGATATATAGCAGGCATCCAACGAATCAGTAAGCATACTCACGTTCGTATGAAGCACATCCGAACCCGACTTTTCAAATGTGCAATTGCTGCATTTCAAGCTCAGTTTGGTCAGATTGGTATCTGCATCTATTGGAAAGCGATAAGTAACGATAGAAGCGCTTTTACCATCGGCTAAAATGGAATCTGCGCTAAGCGTTACGTCAAGCTCACCAAAGATGGCTTTGGCTGTATAGTCATAATCGGTTTCACGGTAGCAACCAGTAAGTACTAAAAGCACTAAAAGGGAAAAAAGGAATGTGTTTTTCATGGCTATTACTTAAAAATGGAAATGAGATCTTTCGCGGCATCCAACAGATCAAAGTCGATGGAAAGGCCAACGTAAGGCATGGCAGTCAATTGTTTATTCGAATTGAAGGGCTCCGGGTTGTCTCGTCTATAAAACATGGCACCAACACTCAGGTTAACGACATTGGAAAACCGGAAACCATAGCCAACCAAGAAATTCATGTTCTTGTAGATATCAAATCGGGTCTTACCATCCGAAATCGTTATTGGCGAGTACGACACGTTCACAGACGACCGATGCCAAAAGGTCTTAAACTGAATATGTCTGAAGGCTAGATTAGGATCAAGTGGTCTCAAATTGAAGCGCAATCCAAAAAACGGAACAACCGAATTAAAAGCACCAGAGCCATTCAGAACATTGCGTGCATAAGCAACACCAAAATCAGGTCGTACATTGAATTTACCTTTGGTGTTTACGGTCGTAGCTCCTTCAGAAGTTCCTTGAATACTGGTAGCAATGAACTTGTTCATTGGCTTAGTGAAATACTCACGGGTGCCAACTAGCCTGCTCTCAATCGTCTCAATATTCTTGAGCCGTTGCTTGATTTTTCTTTTCTCTTTGTCACTTGTATCCTTACTGTCATGAAGGACCTTCAAACGATGATTTACTAGCGCATAAGTATTCTTCAACTTATAATTTGTTATATCATTCAACAATTTCGCGCGTTTTTCAAGATATGAATTCGTATTCTTCAGATGGTCATAAAGAGAACGTAACAGCACTACACTATTCTCACACAATACCGAACTAGGACCATACGAACCAAGCGTTATCCGTTCTACAATGGTAATCGTATGCTCCAGGTTCTTTTTTCTGTTCGAAACATCTACTTTTTCCACTGTATCGGTCAAATTCTTAAAGTCTATGGGTAATTGTCCACTGGCAATCCACGACTTATAAGTTACAGCTGAAGGCAGAATGTATGAAGAATCAAGTTTTAGAATCTGCATATGAGACTGTTTAGAACCGCAACCATCACATAGCTCTATTAGCTTAGGAAAAACTGTAGTACCATAACATTTTAGAAAGGATTCTAAAGAATTATCTAAACTACCGGTCGTATTGATATTAGTGTACATTACATTTAAATCGTTAAACTGCCGTATTAAATATTTTCTCTTTGTTACCTCAGGATCTATTCGCTCAAAGCAGGCTAATTTCGCTAATGCTTCCTTCAATTTCCCATTCCTCGCAAACTCAAGGATTTTCTGAGCCTCCAGATCTCGATTTTCCATTGCAAGTGGCGCACATTTGTTTGAGTCTAACTCCAAAATTTCTTTGGTTCCACCAAATAGACCCTTGAGATATCGTTGGTTTTTCTCCGTTCGATGATTGGAGACTGCGGGTCTTCTGATAATTTTATCAACTTCATGTTCAACTTCTGAGCTGGAAGCTTCAAATTCATAGTTCACAACATACTTCCGGTTAGCCATTAATGGAAACACCTTTAGCAGAACATAATTGGTCGAGTCAATAATATTACCTGTGGGTTGTCCATTTTTATCATCAGTGTAGACGTAAAGCACGGGCTCACCTATCGAGTCATTCATATCATTGGTCACATGAATAGCCTTTGGCCCCCCACCATAAGTCTTATTGATTCGGTCTTTCTCTGCACGAGAGAATATTTTGGCAACTTGGGTTTTTCCTAACCACCATGCCTTCCCCATGCGCTTTATAGAAGCCCTCGTTAGCGTCAGCCCCTTCTCCTTAGGAATCTTCAGATAAAACTCCTGATCAAAAGGCATGGCCTCTTTCGGTGCGCGCGTTTGCGGATCTATTTCAACCACCTTCGTCTGGCCGAAAGACATACTGTAAAATGCAGTGAAGAGAATTACGAGCGTAGCGCCTTTAAGAAAAGAAGCGCGCTTCAATGGTTGGGAAGTGGGTATCATGGGTCAGTCAATTCAAAGGTTTTAAACATCTTGTTGGAAATTTATTAATTCCTTTTAAAAGACGTGTATTATCGATGATAATATGACTGAAAATAGCTATCCAAAACCTCAAAAATGACTGTTATTGGTTACCACGAACAGCCTACATTCTTCTTTTCTCTATTACAGCTCACATCTTCTTCCAACATCACCACAAAAAACAAAAGGGTTCTGGAATGTTCCAGAACCCTTTTCAATCTATAAGAGAGAGAGTAGTTAATTACTCTTTGTCGTCATCATCTTCATCTCCGTCTTCATCAGCTACATCATCGTCAGCATCATCGGCCTCATCCGTATCTGTTACTTCCACCTCATCGGCCACATCCACGTCATCATACTTGTCTTCGTACTCTTCTCGTGCCTCATCGGTCAAGTTGCCATCCTCATCGTAATCTTCATCATCTTCAATGATACTTTGGGCTTCTGCCACGGTCATACGCACCAAATAGTATCTATCGTCAGTCTCAAACGGCAACGCAGAAACCTTTTTTCCTTCAGCATTCACAAACGAAACTAGGTTTTCTTCAAATCCGAAGGGATAGTGAAGTTTGATCATTTCCCTGACCGCTGGGTCAAGTTTTTCATAGTCTTTTACTACTCGTGGTTTGCTACTGCTCATTCGTTTTTATTTTCTGCGTTATACAACGACTTATGATATTGGTTACGGGTTCAAAACAATAAAAAATTATTACAACTCTCGTTGATCAATAAAGATTTGCTCAACGTTTTCAATCTTAAAAGGATTCAACAAAAAGAACCTTGCATAAATGTGCAACCATCAGGCTTTTTGTCTGTACGATTCAAGCAGTTGTTCTTGCGCTTCCAGCGCATCTAAGAACTCGCTTTTCAAACGTGCTACAAGCTCCCCTACGGGAATGTTATCGTGCACAGTGGCAACTCCCTGCCCAGCCGACCATAAGGTCTTCCAGGCTTTGGCTTCGGCCATCGCAGCATCCATCTCTTTTCCGAAATCCATCTTGGCTTTCTTACTCCACATCTCTTCGGTAATGCCCATGGCCTCCAAACTAGGTCGAAGGAAATTGGCCTCCACACCCGAAACAGCAGCTGTATGCACAATATCGCTTGCGCCACTCTCAATGATCATATCGCGGTAGCCTTCGCTTGCGCGACTTTCCGTGGTATTGATGAAACGGGTTCCAACCCAAGCAAGGTCTGCACCCATTTGCATGGCAGAAGCAATATCTCGCCCATTGCTGATGCATCCGGCAAGCAGAATGGTCTTCTTAAAGAATGATCGGATCTCTTGCACAAATGGCATCGGGTTCAGCGTCCCGGCATGACCACCGGCACCAGCTGCCACCAATATCAATCCATCTACACCTGCTTCGGCAGCTTTCTCTGCGTGGCGCTTCTTGATCACATCATGAAACACCAGACCGCCATAGCTATGCACCGCTTCTACCAACTGCGAAACAGCACCCAAAGAAGTAATGATCAACGGAACTTTGTGCTTCATGCACACTTCCAGATCGGCCTGAACCCGTGGGTTCGTAAAATGCACGATCAGATTCACCCCGAATGGAGCGGCTTTCTTCCCTGTTTCCTTTTCAAAGGCCGCCAACGCTTCCTTTATCTCTACCACCCACTCTTCAAAACCTTCAGTTGTGCGTTGGTTCAAGGCAGGAAACGTTCCTACCACACCATTTTTACAACATTCAATAACGATCTCAGGTCCAGAGATCAAGAACATAGGTGCTGCCACTACCGGAAGGGCAAGATCATTCAGAAAGGCCGGTTTACTCATGTCTGTAAGCTGATATTGATGGATATAGAAGTATTATTCGCAGGTTTTGCTGATAGCAGCACTGATGTCCAGTTTCACATCTGGCCACAGTTTGCTCACACCATCAGCTCCTTTGTGTAGATCATTACAGACTTTATTCAAGGCATCTGCACTTTCAAGTGCATTCCAATCTGCCAATGAAATAATACCGGAAAGCGTGACCAAACTATCACTTGCACTCACCTCAAATGCTGTTGTATCTGTTACACCATTCATGGTGATGGCAACGCTCATTACTTCTTCCTCTACTCCGATAACGCGTCCAGTCAATGTGGCCGTTTCGCTCATTGTACCGAAAAAGTGTTCGAAAATCTTCTTGTCCCGATCAGGATTAGCCGAATTGACGCTGCTTACTGGAATTGAAAAGCTAGCGTTGCTGAATACATCAACAATGGTATTGGCAGCTTTGGTCCCGGCAATGTTCAAGGTATCAAACGTACCCGAAACGCCCACTTTCTCGGTGGTCTTAAAAGCCGTCCATTTCACAGCTAGTGATCCAGTGCTGTAATCGAATGTGCAAGGTTTTGCTTCTGCAGAAGCATCTTCTGTGGTATCGGCACTTTTTTGGTCTCCGCAAGAGATCAATGCCATCAAAAGAATAAATGCTCCAGTGTATTGGAATAGTTTCATGTCAGTAGTGTTTTTGAATGAGGGCGCTAAGTTGCTAAAATCTCAATGGCCATGCACATAAACTGCAAGTTGATTTCGAATTTCCGGTATCGAGTCATACAATTGCTCAAACGAATCGATCACGAAGTAGCGTTCCTGCATCACATCCGTCCTAAAATCGGTGTTGAATATCCGTTCCACATCAAAATCGAGCTTTTCAACCGAGTCACTCAGGCAGTTTTTCGTTTCTCCGTAAGACGACATGATGCCTGCACCATAGATCTTCAGCTCATTGGCCTCTCGTATCAAGCCGAATTCAATGGTAAACCAATAGATCCGACCAAGCAACGCAATAGCCTTAGGATCATGCGTATACTCCAGTGCAATATGACTGATGGCATGAAAGAAATCGGTATATGCCACATTGCTTAGCAAGGGAACATGACCGAATACATCATGGAACATATCTGGCTCTTCCAGATAGTCCAGTTGCTCCATCTTCCTTAACCAACAGGTGGCCGTAAATTGCTTTTGAGAGAGAAATGTGAAGAAGTCTTTCTGTTCGCTGATGTTCGGAACAGTCGTCAATCGCCATCCGGTCAATGGTTTCAATGCCGCTTCAATCTCCTCAAAATCCGGAATCCTGTCAGGAGAAAACCCGATCACGTCCAGTGCTTTCAGGTATTCTCTCGAAGCGCTTTCGCGAAGCAACGAAGTCTGCCGCTCGTAAAGCGTTCTCCAAACTTCAAAATCCTCTTGGGTATAGTTGCTATAGATCTGTGCTGTTGGTCGCTGCACGCCTATCTCAGTTCACAAGTTGATACTCCTGAATTAACCGAACGTATACTTTTCGCTTGTATTCCTCCTGTAGCCACTTCACATAGCTAGGCGTGGTCTTGGCCAAGCAATGACTGTACTTCCGAACTCGGTATTCGATCTCCTCTTTGAGCAGCGCGGCCAATTCTTTGGCATCCCAAAGGTCTTCGGCATTCTCAATACAGATACGTACATGCTGATCAACCGATTGTTCAATCACCACCTTTGGTCGTTCTGCCATGCGGATAGATAATTCGTAAGCCTCCACAATATCAAAGTCGATATCAGCCGATTTCTTGAATCGGTCACGTATCTCTTGGGGCATCTTGTATTTGAATTCGCGCTGAATCTCTTCATCGGAGCGAATGCTGTTCAAATGCATCTCCGGATGACGGAATATATGATCCCAATTGATGTAAGCTTCCCAAAGTCCGAAACGTGCAACGTTGTTTCCAAGATCAATAACTGTGAACTCTTCCTTATTGCTCAGAATCCGCGAACCGCGACCGATCATTTGAAAATACAAGGTCAACGAACGAGTCGCTCTGTTCAGAATGATGGCCTCAACAGTCGGTTCATCAAAACCTGTGGTAAGAATTCCAACCGATGTCAAAATGGCATTGGGCGTGTGCTTAAACCATTTCAATATCTCCCTTCTTTCTGCAGGAGTGTTCTTATTGTCAAGATGTTTGATAGGAAGCCCCGCTTGTTCAAACGTGACACACACTTGCTGAGATGTTTTAATGCCATTGTTGAAGATAAGCGTCTTCTTACCACGGCAATTGTCCTGATACGCACGCAACAACTGGCTTTGCATGGTGTAATCAGAGTAGAGTTCTTCAGAAGAACGAACCGTATAATCTCCGTTGATACCAATATTGAGCGAACTCAGGTTCAGATCGTAGGAAAAGGTTTTGGCTTTGGCCAAATACTTCATGTCAATCAATGATTGAATCGATTCGCCTACAATAAGCTCATCGTAATTCTCATTCATCGGCAACGTGACGTTCGAACTCAAAGGCGTAGCTGTTACTCCAAGGATGGTACTTCCATCAAAGAACTTGAGCAGTTTCCCAAACGAGTTGTAATGCGCCTCATCAATGATGACCAGACCAACGTCTTGCAACTCAAACGCGTCATCATTCAAGCGATTATTGAGGGTCTCTACCATCGCCACAAAGCACTGGTATTCATCCTGATCTTCCAGGTCTTTCACCTCACTGGTAATGACCTTGTTGCGTACGGTAAAGGTTTCCAGCATGCGGGAAGTCTGTCCCAAAAGCTCTATCCTGTGGGTAAGGATCATCACCTTCTTGCCCGTATCGGCAATGTACTTTCTTGCTATCTCGGAGAAAATAACGGTCTTTCCACCACCAGTAGGCAACTGAAAAAGTAGATTGAATGGCTCCTTGCGGTCATACAATCGATCAAAAATGCGATGCAACGCCCTCTTCTGATACTCGTAAAGCTCCTTCCCCACTCCAATTTCGGAGTCATCTTCCATCATATTGCGCTCGTTATCGACCAAACGGCAATACTACGCACTTTCTTACGAATGGTTGAAGCTGAAGAAAGAAATTCTGAAGAAGTTATGACACAGGGTCCGCGCCTGTCAAAACCATTTTCATATGAGGCGAAGGTCGCATGGTTATCAAAGGCTCTTTCCTGAACTCAAAGCCAGGCGATTTGCGAAGTTTAAGTGCACGGACCAACATCGGCACGATCAGTTGCATCTCCATCAACGCAAAGTTGTTGCCGATGCAAAGTCTCGGACCGCCACCAAATGGGAAATACGCAAACTTGTGGCGCCCTTTTGCATTCTCCTTACTGAAACGCTCAGGAATGAACTTCAATGGTTCGTCCCAGATCTTCGGGTCGCGATGAATATAGTACACCGGAATAAGGCAATTGGTGTTTTCCGGAATGTGGTAATCGCCTAAACGATCATCTCCCAAAGTATGCCGTCCGATAACCCACGCTGGAGGATACAACCGAAGCGTTTCATCCACCACCATTCTTGCATATTCCAAGGCATGAAGGTCTTCCAACGTTGGTGTTCTACCGTTCAAAACCCGCTTTTCTTCTTCCGCAAGCTTCTCTTCCACTTCAGGGTTTTCTTCCAAGCAATGCATAAACCAAGTAAGTGCTACGGCAGTGGTTTCATGTCCAGCTAGAAAGATGGTGATCACCTCATCCTGAATCTGCTTGTTGCTCATCTTCTCGCCCGTATCGGCATCTTCCACCTCCATCAGCATGGCCAACAGATCATCATAATCATCTGTCGATTTCCTTCGCTTCTCAATGATATCGGCCACTACTTGCTTGATCGCGTCATATCCTTGCTTTTCGCGCTGTACACTTGGCAACGGCATCCAATAAGGCAAGGGAAAAGGATTGATCACACGATTGATAAGGTTCTCGTTGGCCCTGTCAAACTCGCGATTCACTACGTCCATCGCATCGCTCACATCACTACTGAACATACCTCGGCACACAATATCCAAGGTCATTTCCATCATGCCTTTAGAGACGTCAACTTCTGTTCCTATAGGCAAAGCGCTCCATTTATCAACCAATTCCTGCCCAGCTTCGGTCATTATCTGAACGAATGTTGCCAATCGATCACGATGAAAACCAGGTTGAAGCAATCTGCGTTGCTTGCGCCAAAAGTCACCTTCGCTTGTCAATAGCCCTTCGCCCAAAAGCACTTTCAGCACCTTGTAGCCATGGCTCTTTACATAGTTCTTATTGTTGTCTTGCATGATGTGCTTCACCATCTCAGGATCAGACACGATAACCACTTTATCAAAGTCGCTGATAAAAGGGAAAAAGATGGATCTGATCTGAAACACACCACCCATCATAGGAATGTATTTTTCGCAAAACACGATCGGATCTTCCGCAAACAAACGGGCACTTCCTATAGGCCAACCATCTGTCACCATCGGGGGCAATGGCAGTTGTTTTACGGGTGCTTCTTTTTCCATTTGGCTGCGTTTAAGGAATCAATAAATCCGTTCCTAAAGTAGCGTTTTGTTCGGGCTCAGCGCAGGTTGACTCCATATCGTTGATTGCCACCACCATTTACTGAACAGTGAAATGGAAAAGGACAAAACTGTGAATGTGAAACCTACCTTCTCAGCGTGCCAAGTTGAACAACTTCATGGTTTCTGAACGATCGTCATTGATGACAGACAGGAAATAGATGCCTTGAGGAAATGATCGCAGGTCGATGGTTGCTGATTGTGTCAAAGCACCTTCGAGCATCGTTTTTCCACTGATATCATGTAGTGCGTAGCTCGCTTGATTCGCTGATGCACTCAGATTCACACGAAAAACACCATTACTCGGATTAGGATAAACCGAGAACGAACGATGATCAACATCAGTAATTCCTACTGAAGATCGTATTCCATTCAATGAATCCACAACCGTCAAGGTCTGACCCAATTCGTAGAAATCCACCGTTGGAAAATTCGGGAACTTTTGTTTTTCCGATTGGCACTGAATAGCTCTTGGATAGAAGTAATCAAACTGGTTTACAATTTCCGCCTGTGCTGTCACGCCAATCCCAATAGTGGCATCGGTTACGAAATGATTGAGGATAAACAGGTCATTAGATGCGTCACCGCGATTAAAATCGCAGCTGAAATCACTTGGAGCATTATTTTCAAAATCAGTTTCAACTGCAAAATCCCACATATAGTGGTACCAATCCTGACCTGGCTGCGCATTATCGTGGTCTGAAAACACAACCAGGCGTTTATTCGCATCAATCATCTCTTGCAAGGTCGGCCAAGCTTCTCCAAGCGTCTGCACGAACAAGAATGGCTTCAATCCAACCTGAGTCATCACGGTGTCCATCATGTCTGAGCTGATGTAAGTCTCAAAAAGGATGGTCACAATTTCGTTTGGATTGGCATCTAGAAAGTCTTTTATCTCCGTGAGGTTGGATGCCAGCGTGGTAGTGCCCAAGAAAGTAAAACCATGGTAAGCGGTAGCCACGCCACCTTCATCATACACATCCAGCATCAACCCGCGCACACCATCTTCCATTTGCCGTGTAAGTCCATGGTTCTGGTTCGGAAGATTGAATCCATCATCGCCCGCGTTGAAGGCATTATGTGTGGTGAGGTAAGCTACTTCGTTGTAGCGCTTGCCGCAAAGTTCGGTGTGTCCGTTACATTGGGCTTTAAGCAAAGCAGGAACGGTCAAAAAGGCAATGAGTAGCGAAGTCTTCAAGGATATGAACTGAATATTATCGGAAAGTTAGGATAATATCAATCCGCAAAATGTCTTGATCAGCTCAAAACAACTTCGTTTGTGCTGATGGTCGCTCAAATAAGCTTGAAGTTAACTCTATCATCTTACTGTTGTTGAAGAACTTACGCTTTCCAAGATGATAGCTTTGATTGATCTGCTCCACAAACTTTCCCTCTCCTTTCATACGCGTTCCAAAGCGCGAATCGTTCACCTTTCCGCCATGCGCGGCCGACACCTGATTGAGCACTTTATCTTTCCTGTCGGGATAATGCGTTTCGAGCCATATTGAAAACATTTCCTCCAACGAGCCATTCAATCGCAGAATGATGTAGCCAGCACTTGTTGCTCCGCGCTTTGCCACTTCTTCCATCAGAGCAAATACTTCATGTCCATTGATTCCAGGAATCAACGGTGCCATTAGCACGTTTACTGGAATTCCAGCCTTGCTCAACTCCTCAATCGCGCGCAATCGACCTTCTACTGAAGAAGTTCTAGGCTCCAATTTCCTTCTGAAATCTTCATTCAACGTGTTTAGCGAGATGTTGACCATCGCCAACTGCTTCTCGGCCATTGGTGCTAAAATATCGATGTCTCGAAGCACCAGATTGTTCTTGGTAATGATGCCAACTGGGTTATTGTACTCAGAGCAAACCTGCAGCATCTTCCTAGTGATCTCAAACTTGCGTTCAGACGGCTGATAGCAATCCGTATTCCCAGACATCATCAACGAACCACCTTTCCAACTCTTTTGATTAAAAGCTTCGCGAAGCAATTCATGCGCGTTTTTCTTCACAAGAATCACCGATTCAAACTCCAATCCAGCACCGTAGCCCCAATATTCGTGTGTTGGCCGTGCGTAGCAATAAGAACAACCATGCTCACATCCTTGGTAAGGATTCAACGAGAAATCGCTCGGAACATCAGGACTTGGAACCTTGTTGATAATGGTCTTTGGAAAGATGTCGATGTATTTGGTGCGCACCTTTTCCTCTACTCCGGGCTCAAAGCCTTCATCCCATTCCACTTCCTGTGCGTAGAATCGGTTTTTAGGATTGTATGAAGCACCACGGCCTTTCATGGGAGAAAATTAGCGAATCAGAAATCAGTTCGCCTCATCGAACTTATTAATTCGAAAGTCAATGGAGAAACAACTATTGTAATTAAAAAATTGCATTTTAGCTTCATGAATCGGGGGCTGATCTATCTCATGTTGTTGCCGTTGATTTTAATCGGTTGCCGAGATTGCTACTGTGAGTTAGGACAGAATGAGCTCTTTTGGTCTACACAATGGGCAAAAAACACATCGATGCTTTTTATTACAGATGATGGGATTGAAAAGCAGTATCAAATCATTGATGTTCGAAACGATAAACGAGAAGTCTATCCGCACATGTCTCTTTGTGAAGGCTCGGATGCAATGGGAGAGCTCTCGATTGATGAATTCGTTCAGTTGAAGTGGACCAATACAGAGGACAGTTCTGACTATTTAGGAATAGACATTAATTGTGGTGGTATCATTTTTGGCTTCAACAGGCCTTTTTCTGGCGATCCGATTTATTGGTATTTGGATTTACTGAAGTACCGTTATACAAATAGCGTTGTAGACAGCGCCAATAGGATGATTTCGGAGGTTAAGCAGATTGGCAACTATGTCCGATACGATAAAGCTTATGGTCGATGCGTTGGTTGGTTTTACTTTGATCTAGAAACACAGGATACTTTATATCAATTCGTTATCAGTCGCGACTTAGGGCCTATATACCTTAAACCCAAAGGTGAAGTTGGCATGTTAAGAGCTTTAAACTGAAGGATAGAGTTTGATCGTTTCAAAATCTGCTTCATTTATGGCTAATTTCGCGCGCCCAAAACAAGACCTATGATTTCTACAAGCAATATTTCTCTTCAGTATGGCAAACGCGTGCTGTTTGACGATGTGAATATCAAGTTCACTGGCGGTAACTGTTACGGTGTAATTGGTGCCAATGGTGCTGGAAAATCTACTTTCTTGAAGATCCTTTCGGGAGAGATCAATCCGAATTCTGGAACGGTTCATATCGAACCAGGAAAACGGATGGCCGTGCTTAAACAGAATCACTCTGAATACGACAATCACACCGTGCTTGACACAGTGATGATGGGACATAGTGTGCTTTGGAAGAACATTCAGGAACGTGGAGCCATTTACGCTAAACCGGATTTTTCGGAAGCAGACGGCATCAAGGCTTCGGAGTTGGAAGAACAATTTGCTGAAATGAACGGCTGGAATGCTGAATCGGATGCCTCTTCGCTATTGAGCGGTCTAGGAATTTCTGAGAATCAGCTCTACACCTTGATGAAAGACATTCCTGGTTCGTTGAAAGTTCGAATCCTGTTGGCTCAGGCACTTTTCGGAGATCCAGACATCTTGATTCTGGATGAGCCTACCAACGACCTTGACCTTCGTACGGTTCAATGGTTGGAGAATTTCCTCATGGATTTCGAGAATACCGTGATCGTTGTTTCGCACGATAGGCACTTTTTGGATACGGTTTGCACTTCCATTGCTGACATCGATTTCAAGAAGATAAAAGTTTACACTGGTAACTATTCGTTCTGGTATGAATCGAGCCAATTGGCTTTGCGTCAGAAATTGAGCGCCAACAAAAAGGCGGAGGATAAGAAGAAGGAATTGCAGGAATTCGTACAACGATTCAGTGCCAACGCCAGTAAAAGCAAGCAGGCAACAAGCCGTAAAAAGCTGTTGGAGAAGATCAATGTCGATGAAATTCAAGCTTCTTCCCGTAAGTATCCTGGTATCATCTTCAAACAAGCACGCGATGCCGGAAATCAGATACTTAGTGTTCACAGCATCAGCAAGAGTCTGAATGGACAACCACTTTTCTCAAAACTTACATTTGAAGTGAACCGTGGAGATAAGATCGCCTTTATCAGCAAAAGCGGTTTGTCCACCACCACCCTATTTCAGATCCTGATGGGCGAACAACAACCCGATTCTGGAAATTTTGAATACGGTCAAACCATTACCACTGCTTATATTCCAACGGAGAATAGTCACTACTTCAATACGAAAGACAATCTGATTGATTGGCTCCGCGAATTTTCAGAGGATAAAAGCGAAATCTATATCCGTGGTTTCCTTGGCAAAATGCTCTTTACAGGCGAAGAAGTGTTCAAATCTGCCAGCGTATTGTCTGGAGGAGAAAAAGTGCGTTGCATGCTTAGCCGAATGATGCTGAACGAAGCCAATCTGCTGATCATTGATGAGCCGACCAACCACTTGGACCTTGAATCAATTCAAGCCTTCAATAACGCACTGGTCGATTATAACGGAACGGTGCTCTTCACCTCTCATGACCATACGTTTGTTGAAACCGTTGCCAATCGTATCATCGAAATTGGACCAAACGGCTACTTAGATAAGCTGATGACTTACGATCAGTACATTAACGATAAGCGTGTAGAAGAACAGCAGGCGGAGCTTTACGCCTAGCGTTTTCTGAATAGCCTGTAGCTCAGAAATACGATGATCGCGCAGGCTAAGGCTAGCAGTGCGATTAGCGGTTTGTCGTGTTCAGACGAACGGTGTTCCATAGAATTCAACCGGCTTCTTAAGGCTTTTTCCCGATTGAACCGAGTAAACTCTGCTTGATTGATGGCTCCTAGCATCAAACGCTGTGTTTCCTCATTGATGTCAAAATTGAGCTGTTGCCAAACCAACAAGCTATCTGCCATTTGAAGTTCGCAAGCTGGTTTTTTATTGGATCCGCACAATGCCCTTTGTAATCGAAAATAATCGAGCATTTGCTCCGCTCTCCGCACCGATAATTTCTTGAATGGCCTGAGCCAAGCCTCAATGGAATCGAGCGTGGCTTCTGCTTCCGAAAATTGCTCCAAGGCCAGTTGTGCTTCCGCCTGACCGAGCAACGACTTAACCATATGCATGGTGTCCTGAAAAGGGCGGTACCGTTCTACGTTCTGTGAAAAAAGCTGAAGCGCTACACTGTAATCCGTATTTATCTTGTGCCATTTTGCCAAATTATCAGTCACGCTACCAAGCATGTGCTGATGTTCTGGAACAGCTGAATTCAATCCAAAAACGGCACTATTGTAATAAGTGTAAGCTGAATCGAAATTGCCCAACTCCATCCAAACCATGCCCAAATTGTTCATGGCAGATGCGTGCCAGATGGGATCTAGCATGGTATCTGAAAAATTCTCCGATTGCCTGAAGTAATACAACGCGCTATCGTAATTATGAGAAAGCAAATGGAACGTTCCTAATTTACCTAAGTGATTGTAAACGGCATCTGACGAGAATCGGTCACAATACTTTGTCAATCGGATAGCGTTATGCGTCATTTGAATAGCTGCCGATGAGGCGTTTACCTGCATCAGCAACTCCCCTATCCTATCATAGGTCAAGCTCAGTTCGCAGTAGGCATCCCGTGAATGCGGTTCGAGAAGAATGATAGTTTGAAGAAGAGACACCTTCTCTGCAAGTGAAGATGTAGAATCAGCTCGTTCTTGCAATTCCTTGATCTTCGCATCTACCATTTCGGGAGAACGGGAAATTCGCTGAAGATCCCCTTCAGATAACAATAGACCAAGCGATTGCCCCGATACGGAATGTATCAACACAACTGTCATTAGGAAGCTAAAAACTTGGCGTAGCACAGGACAAAGGTAGGTGAGTAAACGTAAGCTTAACTGTTTTGAAATAAACAGGATTGTATTATGGTCTTGACTCGATCGTCAATTCATTTAGTTTTGTCGCCACTCAGTAAAACACTTAGAATAATGGCAAAAGAATACATGAGCATGCGCAACCTGCGCTTTTTGCTTCACGAGGTTTTGAATGTGGAACAACTAACCCAATATGAGCGCTATGCCGAACATACAAAGGAAGGTTTTGATATGATGCTGGATTCTGCAAGGCAGATTTCAGACAATCTTCTGTTTCCTATCTACACGGAAATGGACGAAAAGAAGCCTGAGATGGGTGACGGTGTTGTGCATGTTCATCCGCAGATCAAAGACATCATGCGCGAAACAGGAGAAAGCGGATGGATCGTGGCGCAAGAAGATTTCCATCATGGCGGACAACAAATGCCTGCAACGGTTTATAACGCTGCCAACTTCATTTTTCATGCAGCTAATACATCTGCTGCTTCGTACTTTGGACTTACAATGGGTTCTGCGGAGCTTATTTCCGCCTTCGGGAGCAAAGAATTGCAGGAAACGTATATGACCAAAATGTTTGCTGGTCACTGGCAAGGAACCATGGCGCTTACTGAGCCGCATGCAGGAAGTTCGTTAGGTGACATTTACACCACAGCTTCTGAAGCCGCAGACGGTTCTTACCGTATTAAAGGACAGAAGATATTCATCTCTGCAGGAGACCACGATGGCGTTGAAAATATCGTTCACTTGATGTTGGCCAAAATTGATGGCGCACCAGCAGGAACCAAAGGCATTTCATTATTTGTTGTTCCAAAATTCCGTCCTGAGAACGGTAACTTGGTTCCTAACGATGTTTTTACTGCCGGATTTGAAGGCAAAATGGGCATGAAAGGTTGCCCCGTAGCTCATTTGGTAATGGGCGATAATGCTGATTGCCACGGCTGGTTGGTGGGCGAACCGAATAACGGTCTGCGCTACATGTTCCAAATGATGAATGGCGCACGTATCAGTGTTGGAATGATGAGTTCTGCCCTTTCCTCTGCTGCGTATTATGCGTCATTGGAATACGCCAATGAGCGCCCACAAGGAAGAACACATTCCAACAGAGATGTTGAATCTCCAATGGAAATGATCATCAACTATGCAGACGTGAAGCGTATGCTTCTTTTCCAAAAGTGTGTTGCCGAAGGCGGTTTGGCTTTGGTTTGTCAATGTGCTTTCTATGCTGATATGGTGCGCGTTTCTGAAGGAGCTGACAAGGAAAAATACCAATTACTCTTAGACCTGCTTACTCCAATGGCCAAATCATATCCGGCCGAAATGAGTGTTCAAAGCACGAGTCAAGGAATGCAAGTATTGGGAGGTGCAGGTTTCTGTAGTGATTTCCCACTTCAACAATACTATCGTGATACACGAATCAACCCGATTTATGAAGGCACAACTGGTATTCAAGCCATGGACCTTTTGGGAAGAAAAGTGACCATGAAAATGGGTTCTGCAGTGATGGCATTCGGTGCCGAGTTGCAGGAAACCATCAAAGCTGGAATGGCTGTAGAAGCCGTGAATCCGTACGCTACGAAGTTGGCCGGTTCTGCTCAGAAATTTCAAGAAGTGACAATGAAACTGATGGGATTGGCGCAAAGCGAAGCACCAGAAGTATTCTTAGCAGATGCAACGCTTTATTTAGAAAATGCTGGAATTCTAGCTGTGGGATGGCAATGGTTGAAGCAAGCGTTGGTGATAGAAGCAAAATTGGCTGAAAATCCTTCTGGAGAAGAGTTGAATTTCTACAAAGGAAAACAAGCAGCGTTCGAATTTTTCTTCGAATACGAGTTGCCAAAATCAATCGGACTCACCAAGCGACTGCTCAGCGATTACCGACTGACACTCAATCTTGATGCCGAATACTTGAATTGATCTAAAGGGCGCACATTCAGTGCGGCCTTTTTTAAAACCAGCTGATGAGCTACGAACATTTTAACTACACGCTTGAGAACAAGATAGCTCACGTGGTTATCAATCGGCCCGATAAGGTCAATGCCTTGAACGAAAAGGCATGGGAAGAACTGAAGGCCATTTTCGAGCGAATAGACAAAGAACCTGAGGCTCGTGTAGCTATACTTTCTGGCGAGGGAAAACTGTTCTGCGCAGGCATTGATCTTCAAATGCTCATGTCTGTTAAGAATGTTGAAAACATCGAATGTGCTGGTCGAAGAAGTGAAAAGATTCTGGCATTTGTTCACGATTTACAGGATTGCATCAACGCCATTGAAAAATGTTCGAAACCCATTCTGGCAGCCATTCATAGCGGCTGCATTGGCGGAGGCGTTGATATTGTGGCAGCTTGCGATATGCGCTATTGTACAGAAGATGCCTATTTCACCATCAAGGAAATTGACATGGGAATGGTGGCCGATCTAGGAACGTTGCAGCGTTTGCCCAAGTTTGTAAAACCTGCGTCAGTTGCCGAAATGGCTTTTACTGGAAAAAAGGTAGGTGCTGCGGAAGCTAAAGAAATTGGTCTAGTGAACAATCACTTTTCCGACAAGGAATCGATGATGCAAGAAGTTCACAAATTGGCAGAAATAATAGCTTCCAAATCGCCACTTTCCATTCGAGGGACGAAAGAAATATTGCGCCACACAAGAGATCATTCAGTTGCTGATGGATTACATCACATGGCAGTTTGGAATTCGGCCATGCTACTTTCTGACGACCTGACCACTGCCTTTATGGCCGCAATGAGCAAACAACCGCCTGTTTTCAAAGACTAGAACCGAGCGTACATTTGCGGAATGGAATTACCCAAATTGGTCGACCTGGTTTTAAACGAGCTGGTTTCAACCAGACAACCGTCTATCAGTGTCAGGCGGATTCTCAAGAGCAAAAAGATTGAGTATACCGATGACGTGATCACTTCCATAGAAGGTCTTTTAGAATCAAAAAGCCTCGTCATCAAGAAGGATGTTGATTCCGAAGGTTATGCCTGCTATTCGCTCACTGTTACTGGTCAGGATTTCATTAAAACCTTTGGTAGTTATTCAAAATTTCTTCGTGGTATTGAATCCGAAAACAGGAAAGTTCAACGGGCCAAATCTAAAAAGCCCTACAAAGCAATGGATACGGACGGGAATCCACCTGCCCCATTCACTCCTATGGAGCCATCATTTATGGACAAGCACAAATTGGAACTACTCTTCCTCGTAGTAGTACTGGTTCTTTTTTTCGTGGTTGCCAAAATCACCGATTAGCGAATGCAGCATTTCTGTAAGGCTTTAACGCTCATTTCACTGCTTTACATGACGCGTGTTCGCGCGCAAGAAGTGGATGAGCTAAATTGGATGATAGGTGCATGGGAACTTACAGAAGGTAGCTCATCGACCGTTGAGTCGTGGACAAAGCTTAATGATTCTACATTGATTGGAAAATCTGATTCATATAACGATGGCGAATTGGTCTTTTCGGAAAATTTGCGAATTGAAAAACGCGGAAAAGAATTCAACTACGTGGCTATTCTTCCAAGTAAAACGGCTGTTTTTAAATTGGATGAACTGGCACACGGAACTGTTTCGTTTGTAGATCCTGAAAATGATTTTCCATCACGAATTACATATAGAAGGGTTCCTTCAGGAATCGAGATCGTATTGTTCGGTTCTGGAAAAGAAGAGTTAATGGTTTTTCGCCCAAAATGAATGATCGGTACAATTCTTGAAACACGAAGTACAAACGCTCTCGTCATGAAATCCCCACTATTTCTCATCGGTTTCGCAATCCTACTTTCCTCCTGCTCCATTAATCGGATGTTTCTGACGGTGGATACCAAAATGCAAATTGAAAAAGCAGGCATCGACATAAAGAAGGTCCAGTTCTATAATTCGGAAGAAATTGTTCTTGCCCGTCAACTCAAGAACGAGGAACTGAAGGTGGCTGAAGGAAAAGTGCGCATTGAAAATGGAAAGCAGATCGAAGAGATCATTATTCCGGCCAACACGCCTGGAATATGCGAACTGAACGATGAGAAGACCTTGAAAGTCAGTTTCGATACTGGCGATGATCGGTCAGTTCCATTTTTGGTTGAGCGCCAAGGTGATGTGGTTGTTGCAGGTAGCTATTTTAAGATCGGTGCCAAGAATTGGACTCGTTCAAACAATGGAAACAAGGTTGGTCAACTTGATTATCAAGGGAAAATCTACACGCTCGTTCGTGGTTCAAATAGCCGATTGATGATTGACAAGTCAGTCCTTAATCGTGTAAAACGAGATGTGCATGTGGCAAAAGGCAGAAAGCTCTGATACTTACATTTGCCTTTCTGAAAAACAGGCTTAAATGGAATTATTGATGACGAAAGTCTGCATGACCAAAGACATTGGTGTGCACGGCAATTTATTTGGTGGTTTAATGCTTTCGTGGATTGACGAAGCGGCCGTGGCCATGAGCAACCGGATTTGCAAAACCCCAAATATGGTCACTCGGAAAATGACCGAAATTCTATTTGAGCGTCCTGTAAAGGTGGGACACACGATCAATATTTATGGTGAAGCCGTGTCGATGGGCACAACATCCATTGCATTGAATATTGAAGCAAGACGTTACAACGTTTACACAGAAAAGGAAGATGTTGTCTGCACTACTCAGATCGTGTTCGTAAGAATTGATGAGGAAGGAAATAAGATTCCGATTGCAGGCGAAGTTCGTAGACGGTTTGCAGAACAGCACAAATCCTGATCAGCGCTTGAACAGGAATTCTTGGGCATCGGGCAAGAAACCAGCCCTTCCGAAAATGTCGTGAGTCGTTTTTCCGGCCGTTAGACGGACAAGAATATTTCCTTTGGCGTAAAGCTTTGATCGATTCAGGAGTTCGGTGGCAATACCTTTCCTCCTTTCCTTTTCAGCTGTAGCCAAAAATGCCAGAATGTTTTCTGCAAAGTAGCCTTCGAAGTTGGTACGATTAACCACCGAAACACCTACAATTTCGGTTTCGATGCTTGCAATGATCACGAATCCACCCTGATGCGGAAACTTACTTAGGGCATACTCAATGGCACGCGAAACGTTTTCCCTCGAATCCAAATAATCATCCAGATTGGTCATCAGGAAATTGATGATGGCTTCTTTCTCCAGAGTTGTGACGAAATCGGTGGTATTTAAAAGTTGGTATTCAATCATAATGTTAAAAAATGTAAAAGACCAAATCCAAGGGCAACTAGGAATAGGCTTTGCGTTATTTAGCCAAAGGCAGCCTAAGAAACTCAAAAAGCACATGAATTGCTAATTTTGGGCGTCCTTTCAACCAGACAAACACGATTATAAGAATATGAGGAGAACGCTATTTACATGGATACTGGTAGGATTAGTAACTACCGCTTTCGGTCAGAAAGCAGGATACGAACTTGATTTTACCATAGAAGGCTGTAAACCAGGAAAAGCCGTGCTCGCCTATTATTACGGTGACAAGCAATATATCAAAGACAGCACGCGAGTAAACGATAAAGGTCATTTCGTATTCAAGGGAGACGAAGACCTTTCGCAAGGCATTTACATTGCTGTAATGCCACCAGACAACAAATACTTTGAAGTCATTGTGGATGGCGATCAGCAATTCAAAATGGTATCCAATTACGATAGCCCGATCAATAGCATGAAAGTGACCGGGAACGAAGAGAATGTTCGTTTTTACAGCTACCTCAAATTCCTTAACGATCAGAAAAAAAAGAGCAAACCGCTAACCGATCAAGTGGAAGCGCTTCAAAAAGCTGATAGTGCTGGCTATCGCGAAACGGCTGAATTCAAGTCAATTCAAGAGAAGATGACGGCTGTGGATGAAGAAGTGAAAGACTATAAGAACAAGTTTATTGAAGATTATCCTAAGGCGTTGTTGACCAAAGTGTTCTTGGCATCTAAAGACCCAGACATTCCAGAAGCACCTGTTTTGGAAGATGGGAAAACGGATAGCACTTTCGCTTGGCGATACTTTAAAGATCACTATTGGGATTTGATTGACTTCACTGATGATCGCATTATCAGAACGCCTGTGTATCATGGCAAGCTAGAGCGATTCATGACCAAGACAATCTATCAGATTCCTGATTCAGTTATTGTTGAAGCAAGTAAACTCATCGAAAAAACCAGAAAGAGCCCAGAGCTTTTCAAATACACCGTATTCTGGATCACCAGTCATTTTGAAACATCCAAGCAAATGGGAATGGATGCCGTTTTTGTACACATGGCCAATTCTTACTATTGCACGGGTCAAGCGTTTTGGGCAGATTCGACTACCATCGAAAAAATCTGTGAGCGTGCTCGTAAGTTGAATTATTCACTCATAGGACACACTGCTCCTAATCTGATCATGAACGATACCGCAGGGAATTTCCAAGTGATGCATGCGGTTCCTGCTGAATACACAATTGCTTACTTCTGGGACCCAGAGTGTGGGCATTGCAAAAAAGTGACTCCGTTGGTAAAAGAGTTCTATGATCAATTTAAGGAAGAACTTGGTGTGGAAGTTTACGGAGTTAACACCAATGCAAAGGAGCGAGATGAGTGGATCAAATACATCAACGAACATGATCTGAATTGGATCAATGTGGAAGACCCAGAACAAAAAACGGCTTACAAGTATCTTTACGACATCTATTCAACGCCTGTTATTTACTTACTAGATAAGGACAAGAAGATCATCGCTAAGCGAATTGGAGCCGAAGACCTTGAAAACTTCATCCGTCATCACAAAAAGAAAACATCTTAGGCATTACTTTAGCCACAAATAATCCAAGAAATGCTCAACTCAAGAAATCTTTTCATCCTCGTTCTTATTGTCCTTTGTGCTGGATTAAGAATAGCTGGTATTCTTCCTTATAATTTTTCACCTGTTGCGGCTATTGCCCTTTTCGGTGGAGCCATGTTCAGCAATCGTGCTTTGGCATTCGTTGCTCCAATATCCATCATGTTCATATCCGACCTTTTTGTAGGAATGCATGATACGATGTGGGCCGTTTATGGCGCATTTCTTATCATCGTTCTGATCGGTCGTTTTGTGTCAAAGAAACCGAGTATGTTGGCTGCAATGAGCGGTGCACTCGCAGGTTCTGTTTTGTTTTTTCTTATTACGAATGCGGCAGCTTGGTTCGGTAATCCTTATTACTCTCAAGACTTTGCAGGATTACTGAACAGTTATGTTGCTGGTATTCCATTTTTTAGAGGAACAGTAATTGGCGATATGCTGTTTACTCTTGTTCTTTTCGGCAGTTACAAACTTGCCGAATACCGTTTCCCAACTTTGGTAAAAGCGTAAAGTTTTGCTTAAGAATCCGATTGCCGCAACGCTCATAGCGTTGCTGCTGGCCACCGTTGTGAACAGCTATTATTTCACTACCGGAACTGATCTTACGGTAGTTGTTTCGAGAACGCTATTTGCTGATCTGTTATTAGTACTTAGTCTAGTACCAGTTTACCAAACCATTCTTTTGAGCAATGGTGTTGTGGGACAGTTGATCACCGATAAAGTGAAATCGGGCATGAAACCTGTGGCCATGTATACATTCCTGTTGGCGCTTATCACCTTTGTCCTCTTCAAACTATTTGGCGATCCTTTGGTAGGTGCGAGAATTGTAGAACTGACCGAACGAATGAACAGCGCAATTGAACAAGGATTGATGACAGCTGACCAGAAGACTGAACAGCTGGAATTGGTGAAGCAGATCTACTCTCCAAGTTCACATGTCATAATCGTGCTGATATCAAACCTTTTCGTTGGATTTATCAGCTCGATTCTAGCCGCTATCCTAGTAAAGAAGTAATCTTCCTTTTAGTTCTTCACGAACTTTTTTCTGGCTAATACCTCGTTGCCGCTCATTAAACGCATAGTATAGATTCCTGCATCAAGGAAATCAACATTGGCTTGGAACTTATTGTGGCCTGCATGTTGCGTGATCACCTGCTGAGTGACAATCAATTTCCCAGACATATCAAATACATCATAGTTCAATAAATTACCTGACCGTTCTGCAACCCAAAGTAATTGTAGTGTTTCGTTGGCAGGATTTGGATAAAGTGTAAGGTTTTCCCACGCTTGTGGACTCGGTTCGTCATAAATAAGTTTGACTAGCCCTTTCTCCTCCTCTGTCAGTCCAGACAGATCGATATCGCCACCACGCATATATACGTTCAGCTTCATTGTTCCATCCTTGCTGAATTGGTTCGAAAGTGAACTACCCTCTGCAAATGTGAGTTTCGCTCCAACAGGAAGTTCCATGTAAAACTGTCCTGATTCGGGGTCGGTGTAGTATTCATAAATGAACACTGGCCCGTTTATAATAAGCTCAGCATTCGGCTCAATGACGAGTTTCCCGCCTGTTTTAAGTGCCAACATTCCAACGCTATTGAAACCATACTCGAATCGAGAACCAGTTTTTATTTTCAAACCACCGCCTTTACCAAATAGATTACAGCCAGTAGAACCGTGAAACCCTATAGTTCCACCGTCAATCACTAATTGATTTCCTTCTTCCCATAGCACCTCAAAGAATGTAATGCACATGCTTCCGCCCAAAATCACTTCCAAACCATGTCTGATCGAATCAGATCCATCAACAAGAGCTCCTCGTAAAGCTGTATAATCCTGGAAATGCAATGAAGAATATCCATCAACATAATATTGAACCAAAGTGGAATCAGTCGGATTTCCCCAAGGCTCTACATCAGTGTACGAAACAGAATCGGCAGTTGGGTAGATGTTGTGCCAATATCGAACAAGATTTGGGCCATAATCTGTCTGCGGCTGTGTTACCTGAGGTACAATTGTAGTTCCATCCCAATGAGGATTTAAACTTGGAGAATACAACGATAAATTATATGATGCTCCCAAAGACTTGTATTCATATATCAAGCGATTGATTTTCTGTCCAACTACTTTCTGAGTTGGAAAACAGAGAGCTTCTGAACCATCATATATGAGATCTTGAGCTATTTCAATTGTATCAGATACTGAAGAATCTGGCATCTCCATTCCCAAATGAATGTCCGTTTCATAGCCTAGTGAAGTCAGCATATAAACCGTGGTCGTATCTACAACAAGAGCCGAGTCAAGTACCATTTCAAAGAATACTGAACGATTGGTTGGGACTGATAGAGTTGGAAATCGCCAAGATCCGCTTACTTGAACCAACGAATAGCATAGCAAACTATCAAGGTCACCATTCCACTGATCGTTTACTGTGGAATACATCCGAACCTTCGAATATGCGTTAACGGTTGTAGTGGTGTCAAATTCGCACGGAACCGGTTGAACAGATCCTAGATCAACCTGATAAGACTGCGAGCATGCAGTGCCAAAAGAAAGGAGAATGAGGAGAAACGCAGAGTATAATGTCTTCATATCAAGAATTTGACATGAATGTAACAAACTATCAGGTTACTTCACAATGGAGGCGGAGATTTTTTCGAGGTCAAGACCATCAAAACTGCCAGAACTCATCATCAACAGATTCTTGCGTTTCCAGTTAATGCCTTGCAAAAAGTCTTTCAACTCCTTCGAATCGGTGATGACAATCAGGTCCTTACGTCCAAAAGCCTTTTTCACTTCCTTCTTGGTCAGTTCTGGCAGTTTCTTGTGCTTAAGCGTTTTGGGATTGAAGTAAACAATGGCCATATCAGCTGCCTTCATGCTTTTCCGATACTCTTCCAAAAACTTTAGATTGAGTGAACTAAAGGTGTGTAGTTCTAGACAAGCAATCAATTGGCGGTCGTCAAATTGCTTTTTCACAGCATCTACTGTTGCCTTTACTTTAGATGGCGAATGGGCAAAGTCTTTATAAACCGTTGTCTTTTTAGACGATGCCAACAACTCCAATCGCTTAGACGCACCTTTGAAATCTTGAATGGCTGAATAAAAATCGGGCCGCTCAACACCTAAACTAGCGCAAACCAAACGGGCACCATTCAAATTGACCAGATTGTGTTCTCCAAATACTTGAAGAGGAATCTTGCCTTCATCGGTAAGCAATGAAGTGATACCATTTTCTATCACGTAAGGTGGAACCGAATATGGCAGTAGAGAAATCTCATTGTCCGATTCATCTGCCACTTTCTTCACTTCAGCGTCATCAATGCAGTAGATCAGCTTGCCATTCTTTTCAATCAGATCAACAAACATGCTGAACTGCTCCACGTAGTTCTCGAAGGTGGGAAACACGTTCACGTGGTCCCAAGCAATGCCGCTGATAAGAGCAATATTAGGTTTGTAAAGATGGAATTTAGGACGTCTATCGATAGGGCTACTCAGATACTCATCACCTTCCAAAATAACGATTGGCGCTTCTTCAGTAAGCTTAACCATGGTATCGAAACCAGCCAATTGTGCACCTACCATGTAATCGGCATTGATTCCACATTTGTTCAACACATGCAGAATCATGGCTGTGATGGTGGTTTTGCCATGGCTTCCACCAATGACCACTCGGGTTTTCTCCTTGGTCTGCTCGTAGATATATTCCGGATAGGAATAGATCTTCAATCCAAGCTCCTGCGCTTTCAGCAATTCGGGATTATCGGCACGAGCATGCATGCCAACAATAACAGCATCTAGGTCGGATGTGATATTGGCTTCGTTCCAACCCATTTCTGCAGGTAGTAGACCGAATTTGGCAAGGCGCGTTTTAGAAGGCTCAAAAACCTCGTCATCCGAACCGGTAACCTTATACCCTTTGTGGTGCAGCGCCAAAGCAAGATTATGCATGGCACTCCCTCCTATGGCAATGAAATGGGTTTTCATCTCAAACTACGTTAAGCAAATGTTAAGCCGTGCAAAATAAGACGGACAAACCATGTAGCAATGTTAAATTTTAAGAGCTGTACATATTGGCTCACTGCCACATGAGGCGAGTACATACAATCGGATTCGGATGCTTCTTTTCTGCTTTACCATATCTTCGCCAAAAACAATCAGCAATGCAACTCTACAGTATAGAAACAGGATATTTCAAATTGGATGGTGGCGCCATGTTCGGGGTTGTGCCTAAATCCTTGTGGCAAAGGACGAATCCGGCCGATGCGAATAACCTCTGCACTTGGGCCATGCGCTGTTTGCTTATTCAAGATGGAAACAGGCTGATCCTTGTGGATAACGGCATTGGAAACAAGCAGGACGATAAATTCCTTCAGCATTACTATCTGCACGGAGATGATACGCTTGAAAAAAGCCTCGCGAAGCATGGTTTCGGCAAAGATGACATCACAGACGTGTTCCTAACCCATCTTCATTTCGACCATTGTGGCGGCAGCGTAGTTTGGAACCGCGACCGTACTGGCTACGAAATGAATTTTAAGAACGCTACCTATTGGAGCAACGAGCGGCATTGGCAATGGGCAACAGTTCCGAACAGAAGGGAAAAAGCCAGTTTCCTGAAAGAGAACATTCTACCGATTCAGGAAAGTGGGCAGTTGAAATTCATTGGCGATGAGGGAAATTGGATTCCCGGCATTGATATTCTGTTTGCCAACGGCCACACCGATGCGCAGATGATTCCAAAAATCCAGTACAAAGGCAGAACCATCGTTTTCATGGCCGACCTTTTGCCCTCAGTAGGCCACTTCCCTATTCCTTTTGTGATGGGATATGATACCCGTCCGCTGTTGACCCTTGATGAAAAGGAGAAATTCTTGAACGAAGCGGCTGCGCAGGACTACATCCTCATGTTTCAGCATGATTCTGTGAATGAATGCTGTTCTGTTATCAGTACAGACAAGGGCGTGCGGGCTGACCAACTACTCAAACTTTCAGAACTTTAGAAAGACAACTACCGAGGAATAGCCTCGTTCATAAGTTGTTCATCGCTTGATCATTGACGCATCGGATAAAAGAGAGAATCTTTAATTTCGAATGGTTGATGGATCAGACATAGTGACCACCAAGTATGAAACGAGCCTTACCCCTGCTCATATCGTTCCTGCTGACCCTTGTTGTCGGAAATGTGTTCTCGCAATGCAACGAGCTCATACCGTTAGAAGTGATCAATCCTGGTTTTGAAGGTCCAACGGCAGCACACATTACTCCTGCACCTTGGAGCACTTGTGGCATCACACCAGATACGCAACCTGGCTCGTGGGGAGTAACACTTCCACCCTCTGAAGGCAATAGCTACGTTGGTTTTGTATACGGAAGCGCAAGTTGGCAAGAAGGTGCTTCGCAAGCACTGAGCGGAAGCATGCAGGCAGGAGTTCAGTACGATTTTACGATCGATCTTGCCGCCACACCTGCTTCTGGTGGTGGGTTAGACCCCAGTCAGCATTGTGTAATGGAAGTTTGGGGCGCAAGTGCCATTTGCCAGAAAACGCAGTTGATGTGGAGTTCGCCTTTAATAACGGCTTACACATGGGAAACTTATAACGTGAGCATCCTCCCAACTCAAAATTGGACACACATCTATTTCATCTGCAACTGCGGTCCTCTTGGGTATATCCTTCTCGACAATATCACTCCGCTTCAGGCGAACAATCCCAATGTGTTCATCACTTCTCATGTGGATGGTGATGCAGAATCCTGTGGATTCACACTCGCAGGAAATGTGAACAATGCAGTTATTGATTCCGTTATCCTGACTGGTAATTTCCAAGGATCGCCATTGGCTACAACCATGAATGGCTTGGATTGGTCTGCCCCTCTTACATTCAATGGACCTGGTAATCAAACGGTGATTGCCACGGCTTACTATACAGACCAACAGTTGCAAGAAACCTGTGTTTCTACTCATGTAGACTTGATCATCAACTCACCAGCCTCCAATTTCACCTTTGTAAGTCAATGCGATGGGACAGCCATTCCCTTCACCGATGCTTCAGTTCCCTTTGGGTCGAACACCATTACAGATTGGAATTGGGATTTTGGCGATGGAACTACTTCAACACAACAGAATCCAACTCACACATTTTCCGCTTCCGGAATATATACTGTCAGTTTAGAAATAACGTCTTCGGATGGTTGTGCGGTCACTTCAAGTCAAGACATCACCGTGTACGAAAATCCAGTTGCCGATTTCACCTTTAATGAAGCCTGCGAAGGAGATATCACCGATTTCTGGAACGTGTCTTCTATCGGCATCGGAACCATCATCAACCAAACCTGGGACTTTGGTGATGGGAATACTTCTACGGTGCTCAATCCATCAAATACCTATTCCAATTTGGGGGTCTATGATGTTCAATTAACAGTTACCACTTCTGATGGATGTATTGGTTCAGTAACCCAGCAAGTTGGCATGTTTCCGCTGCCCGTGGCCGATTTCAGTTTTACAGATGCCTGTTTGCAATCCGATTTTCAGCTTACCGATCAATCTTCAGTGGTTACAGGTGCAGTAACGGCTTGGGATTGGGACTTTGGAGATGGTGGCATATCAACCGTGCAGAACCCTACAAACACTTACGGAGCGGATGGCACTTATAACGTGACGCTAACAGCCACCACTGATCATGCTTGTACTGATGTGATTACCCAAAGTATTACAGTATATCCGTTGCCTGTGGCAGATTTTACCAATACCACCGTTTGCGCGCTCATCACGATGGATTATACAGATGCATCTTTGGTCTCATCTGGCACCATAGCTGGTTGGCAATGGTATTTTGGCGATGGTTCAAGTGCCACAACTCAGAACCCAAGTCATGATTTCACCACAGGTGGAACCTACACTTCATCGTTGGTGGTAACAACAGGATTTGGCTGCCAAGACAGTGCGGCCATTGATGTAACTGTATATCCCAAACCTGACGCGGAATTCATCCCGATCGATGCATGTCTGAACGATCATAACACCTTCATTGATCAATCGACTATCGTTGGTTCGAATATCAATGGCTGGAATTGGGATTTTGGCGATAATGCAGGCACATCCACCATTCAAAACCCTATTTACACCTACACATCAAGTGGGCAGTACACCACCGAACTGATTGCCACAACTGCCGATGGCTGTAAAGACACGGTAGAACAAACGGTGAATGTGTTTGATCTTCCTGTGGCAGATTTCAATTTCACTAACATTTGCGAAGATGATTCTGTTCTGTTCGTAGATCAATCAACCATTTCTTCTGGTGCCATCACAGGCTGGAATTGGGATTTTGGAAACGGTCAAACATCCAGTCTACAAGTTTCTCCTTACCAAAGCTATCCTGCAGATAACAACTACCCTGTTTCGCTCATCGTTTCTTCCGGATTCGGATGTTCTGATACGTTGCAAGACATGATAGAGATCTATCCTGTGCCTATTGCTGAGTTTCTGTTTGATAGCGTTTGCTTTCCACTGGAAATTCAGTTTACTGATGTTTCAGACCCCAACGGAAGTTACGCCATCACTTCGTGGAATTGGACCTTCTCTGACGGCCAGACCAGCGCACTTCAATCGCCTAGCATGGATTTTGGAATGCCAGGAACGTTCTCAGCCGAACTGGGAATAAGCAATGGCCCCGGTTGTAAGAGTTTCTTTGCTGCCGGAGATGCAGTGGTTCATCCGCTGCCAGTGGCCGATTTTCCAACGGATATGGCCACATGTTTAGAAGACACCATCTTCTTCACCGATCTATCAACCATCACTCCAATAACGGATGATGTAATTGATCAATGGACATGGAATTTGGCCGATGGAAACATACTCAATGCACAAAATGGCTATCATATTTACAGCACTCATAACCACTATAATGTAAGGCTTGACGTAACCACTAATCATGGATGTACTGACGATGTGACCCATGTTGTGGAAATTTATCCGCTTCCTGCTGTGAATTTCATTGCAGACCCACCGCAAGGATGTGCCCCATTGGATGTTCAGTTCTTCGACCAAACGAGCATTCCAAACCCTTACGTCCTATCCACTTGGGATTGGTATCTCGGAAACGACTCAACCACCTCATCTTCCCCATCTCCTTTTCTGACATATGATCCAGAGTTGGAACCGATGGATATCGCTCAATACGATATAGGGCTTACCGTTACATCAACCAACGGTTGCGTCTCTAGCATCTATAAGCCTGCATACGTAACGGTTTACCCTAAGCCAGTTGCCGAATTCACCGTAAGTCCAAAGGTCAACAACATCATCAAGCCGCAATTTGAACTCACTGATCTTTCAACTGAGAACGTGACACAGTGGGATTGGAGCTTTGGAGATGGAACTTACTCAAGCGAACAAGACCCCACTCATCGGTATCAAGCAGTTGGAACCTATCCCATTGGGCTTATTGTGGAAACTCAATTTGGCTGTAAAGACACCTTTGGACTTGAAGTGAAAGTTGAACCTGTTTTCACCTTCTACATTCCAAATTCCTTTACGCCAGATGCTGATGGCATCAACGATGAGTTCTTCGGTCAGGGAGAAGGATTTAATTCCTATTCAATGTTCATTTACGACCGTTGGGGAGAAATGATATTCGAATCGAACAACGCTGATCATCATTGGGATGGCACCTACAAAGGCAAGCAGGTTGAACAAGGAACGTACGTTTATCGGTTCTACATCATCGATTGGCAATCAGACGATCATCAGTATGATGGGCACGTAACGCTTCATCGCTAAATGAGTTCTTCTTTCTAGTAGACAACCTCAACCATGCGTTGCCGTTTGTAATTGTGATGTTCCGATAGGGAATTTGCTTCAGATTCCTAACTTCGGTGCTTACTGGACGTGCTCAGCAACAACCCCATATCATCCGCTGACCGACAACTTTGGCCATCTAGATTGATTCGGCACATTTTGTTGGTTCTCACCCTTGGGATTGCGATTAATTCGTTCGGACAAGAAATCTGCAATAATGCCATAGACGATGACGGAGATGGATTGATTGACCTGAACGATGACGAGTGCGTTTGCACCGGTTTCGGTGGTTCAACCAACGCTTCTTCATTGATTCCTAACAGTTCATTCGAAGACAGAAGTTGTTGCCCTAGCGGATATTCTGCCTTGAACTGCGCTGATACTTGGATCCAAGCTTCCAATCCCACTTCTGATTATTGGAATACCTGCGGCACGGCTGGCAGCAGTTTCGATGGAGGTGCAAGCCTTCCACCTCCAGACGGTAATGGTTTTGTTGGATTCATCAACATGAGCGGTTGGCAAGAATATGTTGGTGCTTGCCTCACTTCCACTATGGTTGCCGGTCAGACTTACGACCTGAGCTTTTACATGGGTTATACCAACAACAGTCCTGCCCTTGATCTTACCTTCTATGGAACTCCCAATTGTGGCGACCTTCCGTTCAATAGCAACGATTGTCCAGTAGGAATCGGTGGTTGGATTCAGTTGGGGCAGACCACCATTGGCGGACCATTGGGTTGGGAAGCGATCACGGTGACGTTCACCCCAAGCATCGACATTAACGCTCTTGTACTTGGAGGTGCATGCGGCAGCGGTGACGCTCGAACCTATTATTATATGGACGACCTAACATTGGTCTCAACCGATGAATTTGAAGTGCTTAGCGTCTCGCTGAGTGGGCAATATTGCGACAACGATATTGCTCTACATGCTGTATCCGATAGTGCTGGTGGAACATGGCAATGGTATAAGGAAGGCATTGCCATCGTGGGTCAGACCACTGCAGACTATAGTGTGCCAGCAGGAATGGCCGGTGTGGGGAATTACACTGTAGTTTACACAATGGGAAGCCAGTGCGAATCGATTGATATTGAAGTAGCAGCACCCGATTTTCCTACTGCCGATTTCGTTACCACTAACGTGTGTTTTCCGGCTGATGTGTCATTTACTGATCAGTCAAGTGTTGCTTCAGGTTCTATTATTGATTGGCAGTGGGATTTTGGCGACAACACTACTTCAACTGCTCAGGATGCTACTCACACGTACGTTTCGGATGGGACATATACGGTCGAATTGACCATCACCACAGATATTAATTGCGTGGCCAATTACCAAACTGACGTCACGGTCTACCCCAAACCAGTGGCCGACTTCAGTTTCGTACCTGGCTGTTTGGGCGACCCAACGGTTTTCACAGATGAATCAACCATCAACACTCCTGGAAACATTACTACCTACGAGTGGGATTTCGGTGACCTGAATACGTCTTCACAATCAGATCCATCCAACTTCTACGCTGCCGAAAACAGTTACAATGTGGAGATGATAATTACAAGTGCCGATGGATGCAAGGATACTTCTTCAGCCGTTGTCAATGTTTATCCAAGCCCAATTGTTGACGTTTCTGTCCAAGCGGAATGCACACTTGATAACGTTCAGTTTGTAAACAATTCTTCCATATCCAGTGGAATCATCAGTCAATACGACTGGGATTTTGGAGATAATTCTACTTCTGCCAGTGTTGCTCCAATCCATATCTATCAGTTGCCCAACACTTATACCGTTCAGTTTACTGCCACAAGTGATGAAGGCTGCGTGTCCGACACTACGTTTCAGCTCGTTTCCTATCCCAATCCTGTGGCAGATTTTAGCGCAACTGAAGTATGTGCAGATGCAGCGGTGCAAATATTAGATCATAGCTTTGTCATTGCTCCAGGAATTCTGGACACATGGGAATTTGACTTAGGAGATAATTCGCCCGTTTTGAACGCAGTTCCAGCACAGTATCAATACGCTACTTCTGGAACTTACACGCTTCAACTCATACTTACCACGCAAGATGGTTGTGATGACACCTCGAGCATCATGACGAATGTGTATGACCTACCAACGGCCGATTTCAATTTCAACAACATTTGTGAAGATGATTCGGTGCAATTCGTAGATCTTTCAAGCATTCCTTCTGGAAGTATCAATAACTGGCAATGGAGCTTTGGGAATGGAAATACTGCATCAACGCAACTGACCACGTATCAAAGCTATCCTTCCGATAATCTGTATCCTGTTTCGTTAATCGTGTCATCGGGTTTTGGCTGCTCCGACACGCTAGAGGATGTGATAGAGATCTACCCTGTTCCAGTTGCCGAATTCTCGTTCGATAGCGTGTGCTATCCGCTTGAAATTCAGTTTACAGATCTGTCAGATCCGAATGGAACCTATCCCATCACCAGTTGGGACTGGATATTCAGCGATAATCAAACGAGCAATCTTCAAAGTCCATCCATGGATTTTGGAATGCCTGGAACGTTCTCAGCAGAACTTCAGGTTAGTAACGCGCCAGGATGTAAAAGCACATATATGGCTGGCGATGCTGTAGTTCATCCATTGCCTGTGGCTGCCTTTCCAACTGGATTAGCAACATGCTTGGAAGACACGATTTTCTTCACAGATGAATCCACTATTGCTCCAGTTACGGACGATGTGATCAATGCCTGGAATTGGAACTTGGATGACAACTCTTCGATTACAACTCAAAATGGATTTCATGTCTATCAGGATGCCGATCTTTATAACGTACAATTATCTGTGACAACCAACCACGGTTGCAGTGGAAATGTAACGCATGTGGTCGAAATCTATCCACTACCGAATGTCGATTTCACCTCATCACCTTTCGAAGGTTGCCAGCCACTACAAGTTCAATTTATAGATGGCACGACTATTCCAGCTCCCTACTTCCTTGCTGGATGGGAATGGAACCTGGGGACCGATTCCTCCATTGCTTCTGTCCCAAATCCATTTCTGATCTACGACCCGGAAATCGACCCTTTGGACATTGCACAATACAGCATTTCGCTACAGGTCACTTCTGGTAATGGCTGTGTTTCCGACATTTTCCGACCGAATTACATAAGCGTTTATCCAAAACCAGATGCGTTGTTTTCGGTAGATGAAGACGTCAAAAGCATCCTCGACCCTAAATTTCTATTCACCGACCTTTCATCAGAAAATGTGACCATCTTGGATTGGAATTTTGGTGATGGATCATTTTCTGCTGATCAGAACCCGCAACATACCTATGGCGAAATCGGAACCTATCCTATTACGCTCATGGTAGAAACGCAATACGGTTGTTTGGATACGATCGGCTACGAGGTGAAGGTCGAACCTATATACACCTTTTATATTCCAAACTCCTTTACTCCAGATGCTGATCGGATCAATGACGACTTTTTCGGTATAGGCGAAGGATATGTCTCTTACGCGATGTACGTCTATGACCGGTGGGGAGAATTAATCTTTGAATCAAACAAAGACACCTACCATTGGGACGGCACTTACAAAGGAAAACAGGTACAACAAGGCACCTATGTATACAGATTTTACATCATTGACTGGCGTGGCCACGACCACCAATACAATGGTGTGGTCACCTTGCATCGTTGATCGGATCAAGTTTCGCGTCAGTTTTCTATGAATTCCTGAAAGTCATCATTGTAATAGATCATGACTTCTTCTCCCTCAGCAATATTTCGAGTGGCCACAAAGGTCTGAGTCAGTTTTTCCTCGTCTTGATGAAGCACCTTGGCACTGAAGTCTTTATCGTGATTAAAAAAGCTTCCTACATCGCTCAGGCATAGCGCATAATATTCTTCACTCCATGGAAATTCCAGTGTTGCAATCAGTTCTGGCAATTCCTCATTATGATGTAGTAGCGTAACATGACTTACTGCCAATATTTCGCCTTCAGCAATAGCTCGTTTGGCAAAAACTCCTTTACCGTGAATAGGACTTTCCTTGATTTCTACGCAGTCGTTCATGTACCTTTGTTTTTCAGTTCGCAAGAATAATGAAATCGTTGCTTAATAAAGGTATTCACCAACTTTGGAAGCTCGTACACAAGCAAGTAGTGTGTTCCGATGTGGAGAAATTGGTTTTCCTTGAGCGCGCAGAAGAGGTCAAATCGGAAATCAGTGACTGGTGTGGTACTACCGAACATGAAAACATTGGCCTCGGGCAAAATTGCAACGCATCATGGTACTTAAAGTCTACCGGAATTAAGCGTGCCTCCTACCCTTTCGATTGGGTTTTTGCTACACCAGCCATCATAATGGATATCTTGAATGACGATTTCAAGGCTTTTCTGGATAAGGACCAACTTATCCCGCATGGAATGGATGCAGGACATAAACGTTATCACGAAACGATGTTCGGTCATCGAAATCCTGCATCGTCTGCCTCAGACCTTCAATTTCTTGAACGATGTGTAGCCAGATGGAAGCAGTTGATGCATGACCGAAAGCCTGTGGTATTTATTACCGTTGTATTGAACGAATTTGAAAAAAGAAAACGGTGGCAAGATGGATTTACGAAAGGATTTGCCATGCCTAAAAATCAGGTTCTGTCGGATTTTGAAGGAATGATGCAGCAGATCAAGGACTTGAATCCCAAGGCTAAATTCCTCTTCATAGAGCAATACACCGAAAAACCGTTCGAACTCAGCATAACTGAAAAGTCAAGCAGTGCTCTTTGGATTAAATTCTGTTCAATCGATAAGAATACTGGAGTTCAGTACATCAACGAAGTGGACGATTCTGTAATGACAGTGCTTTACGAAGGGTTGACACCTAATTAAGCCATCAATCCCTTATCAGCGTTACAATTCCTTTGTAAACGTGACGGTCAAGGTCAGCATACTCCCTGAAAGTGATAAGATAAACGTAAGTTCCAACTGGAACTTCCTTCAATGAGAACATATTCGTTCCATCCCACTTTTTCTGGAATTTTCCAGTTTGCCAGATCAACTTGCCCCAACGATCGTAGATGAACATATCGTAGCTC
The DNA here is from genome assembly GCA_021739695.1 of Flavobacteriales bacterium. NCBI lineage: Bacteria > Pseudomonadati > Bacteroidota > Flavobacteriia > Flavobacteriales > Flavobacteriales bacterium. The sequence continues at coordinate 42,270 of JAIPBM010000003.1, forward strand.
TCCTCCTCAATTCCTTCTCCTTGCGGAAAGAAAAAGTCATTCTTTCCATTGATTCCAGGCGTAAATGCATTGGGAATGTAGAGCAAGAGCATTGGGTCAATATTCACATACTGATAGGTCGTATCGTAGCAATAACCATTAGAAGCAAGCAGCTGAACCAAGTAATCTCCAGCTCGGTCATAATGATGCTTTGGATCTTCTTCATTCGATGAGTCCCCATCGCCAAAATTCCAGGTCCATTGAGAAGTTCCAATGGAATTATTGATGAATTGAACTTCTTGATCAAGCAAATTTTCGCCTTGAATTCGGTACTCGAACGCACCAGTTGGATAAGGCAGGTCATCAGCAACATCAACGAAAGTGGAATCCTTACACCCGTTGAGGTCAGTCACTACAACTTCATAGGAACCAGCACCTAGATCGTAATGAACTGCGGTTGAAATACTATCTGGCTTCCACAGATAAGTATATGGCGGTGTACCAAGTTGAACATTTATCACTGCTGCACCTAGTCCTTGTCCGCACGTATCTGTCAAATAGCTAGGTAGCAAGGTTAATGCTGGTGGTTGAGTTAGGGTGAAAGTCTGCACAATCTTGCATCCATTTGCATCCGTAATCGTTGCTGTATACGTACCTACAGAAAGATCTGTGGCAGCACTACCGATTTGGGAGTTCGGGTCGTCCCAAACAACGGCAGCATAAGGAGTCGTTCCTCCCGTGATCTGTGTTATGGCAATAACCCCATCTGATCCCAAATAGCACGAAATAGGCGTAACCGCAGATTGAGCATCCAAAAGTACAGGTTCGAACAACTCGACAGCATCTGTGGTTGTGCATCCATTGGCATCAGTTATATCCACAAAATAGATTCCAATATCAAGTCCTTGAAAAGTGTTGGCACCCGTATTTGATGCAGTTTCCACCAAGGCTCCAAAAGCATCTGACAATACATATTGGAAAGGCGAAAGCCCGCCCTGTGAAGCTACTATCTCACCATCGCCACTTTCAAAGCAACTCAGATCCTGAGGAGTGAGCGTCATAGGTAAAGGTTGAGCGGGTTGTGTGATGGTTATTGTTGCACCAGCAGCACATCCAGTTGCATCTTGGGTTACAACGTTATATGTAGCGGCAATTAACCCAGTGATCGATGCGGTCCCTGCGGTTCCAGGATTTACTTGAATTGGCGTAAGGAACGCATCAGTCCAAACGATATCATACGGGGCCAGGCCGTTAGTTACAGTCAGTGAGGCGGCACCATCGCTTCCTCCAAAACAAATATTATCCGTAATGATGAAATTCATGCTTAAACCAGCCCCATCTACAATAACGAATGGTGATGTTGCTGTACATCCGTTTGCGTCAGTTACTGTCACAGAATAATTTCCAGCCAAAAGCGCATTCGGATCTTCGCCTGCCCAATCAACCACATATGGAGGTGTTCCTCCCGCTGTCACGTCAACCGCTGTTCCATCACTCAAGCCAGGGCAAGATGTTTCAGTTACGTTCACTGAAACGGTAAGTAACGTTGGTTCAATAATATCGACTTGACCAGAAATAACGCATCCATTTGCATCTGATACGGTTCCAGCATATGGTCCAGGACATAAGTTGGTGATACTATTACCAATAGCTCCTGTGGACCACGTAACTGTTACCGGAGCAGCGCCACCTTGAACAACCACGTCAGCAGTTCCATCGCAGGCACCATTGCAGGTAACATCTGTTGAACTGAAAACTGCTGTCGGGCCAGGGTTAACTGTTACCTGAAGCGTGGTTTGATCAACACAACCATCAACAGTTAAAACCCCAAGTGAAACAGGAAAAGTTCCAGATGAAGGAAACGTATATGAAGCATCTGTTGATATGATCGTATCACCAGGCATCGGAACCCAAGCACTTCCAAGAATAACACCCCCATTTCCATTCGAAGTATTGGTGAAATCCGTTGGATTTCCCTCGCAAACAGTTGTAAATGTAAAGTCGGCTATGGGCGAAGGAGATACCGTTACGTTCAGAGTTTCCACAGGAGATGTACATCCATTCTCGGTTACTTGAAGCGTAACCGTTTGCTGTCCTGATGCGGCCCAACCAACCTGATATGGCCCCTGACCGCTGCCACTGACCACAACTCCGGTTCCGAAGTTCCATGCGTACGTGGCGTTTGCAGCAGCATTTCCAGTATAGGTTATGGTTGCTGGTGCACCAATGCAAACAGCAGAACCACCAGCATCAAAAGTCGCTGACGGTCCAGGAAGGATATCAACAGTAACCGATTCCGTGGCGCTGCATGAATATCTATCAGTGACTCCAACATCGTAAGTGCTTGTAACCGCTGGGCTAACAGTGATGGCTGCCGTGAATTGATTCGTAGACCACGCATATTGATACGGAACAGAACCAAGAAGTGTCGATGCCGTCAAGGTTACAGGGTTACCTGCACACACGTTATTCGCACTTGCCACAACGCTGATCTCTGGGCATAAGTTGACTTCGATAACCGAAATACTATTGTCACTGCAACTAAGGTCATTCCACTGTCCACCAGCATAAATTTGAACACATTGCTCCCCGTTTTGACAGTCAGAATCACACCCTCCAAAAATGTCCGTATCGCCAAATCCATTGTCATTCGGTTCTCCTCCTGCCCAATTCTGGTAAATTGTTGGACTTGCGTTGGGCACAAATGGACCTGTTGTGCCATCGCTAGCGAAAAAGGTGGCTGCGCCTGCTCCGCTACGTTGATACCCTATCCACACTGTAGCTCCATTATAGGCGCTGGCGTCTAAAGCAGCAGATACGTTTGCATTTTCTGCAGCATCATTCATTACAACCAAATTGGCACCTAAGGTTGCCGCATTTGCCTGAGATTGTGCAGCGGATTGAGAAGCTGGATTTACGAAATATAAACTACAAGGCTGTCCTTGCACGTTAAGTGGAACGTAACCCGCCCCTTGAAATGTCGCCATGATACCTGGAATATCGCAGGTCGGGGACTGGGCTTTAGCAACAAGTACGAATGAACTTAACAGGATAAAAGAGAATAAGAATTTTATAGTGTATGTCCTAAACATTGGTCTCATCAAGAATGGGGTTGTCTTTTGCTGGCATGAATTACGCTAATTGAAACTTGATGACCTTTGTTTTGGTCAATCAAGTTTTCAACATAATGAACGTGGGATGATTGGGTGAGTTGCCAACCCAAGTCCTGTAATCATTAACCAGAGCAATATTATTACGGTATTAGCCAAGATGAATGTAGTCTGCCAAATTTCCAGCCTGTTCAAATATGGTTATTCAGCGCCCTGCTTTTATAAGACCTTCAAAGCCAATTCAAATACTCAAACTGTAAATGTCTTTGTGGCTGTTCAACTCAACCATCTATAAATAGCCAGATTATTACTTGGCCTACCAAAAAGTAATCGAACGATAGACAACCCACTGCGATATGTTGAGTTATCTATTATATCAATCATGAAAACCACGGCTTTTTTCATATTGTCCATTCTATTTTCCGTTTCGGTTAAGGCACAAGAAGCATATGATCACTATACCAACTACTACTCTATTGAAGCTGGTTTCATTGGTTCATCGTCAGGCCTGGTACTAGGGCCAACTTTTTCCGTTTACCGTGGTGGCCATAAAATTGACGCAGGCCTCGGAATGAAGATCTACGATGTTTGGAAAGATGGTTCTGGAATACTCACCACTTATCTAGGTTACAAATATTACCCAAACGAGCGAAAGAATGATTTCAACCTATATTTCGGTTATTACGATGTTCTATCCGTTCACAACATGGGAAAGCGATTCCCTGAAGTGTATGATGAAGCTTCAGACAAATACCGATCCCCCACTTATGTTTACTTACTCGAAAACCTTATTGGTTTAGGTTTTGATTACCAAATGGGAAATCGATTTTACATGTATACCGATTTCAGTGTAGGCGTGGTATTAGATTGGACCACGTATCGCGAGACCGAATCAACAATAGAAATCCGTTCTACGGGACTTGCAAGGCTTGGTGTAGGTTACAACATTGGTTGGAGGAAGGCAAAATGAAGGCAACAAAAAACCCGAAATCATTTCTGATTTCGGGTCTGAGTTGCGGGAGCTGGACTCGAACCAACGACCTTCGGGTTATGAGCCTTGTGAATATTGAGTTGATATGGTCTATTTTGATTCATTTTGTGCTTAAACAGTAAAACTCAGGTGTCACTTCATATCGTGAAAAACCATGTAAAACAGTCAAATGTTTTACCTATGTTTTACCAACTATTCGTATCTTTCGTTCTCAAAACAAAGGATATGGCAAGTGTTAAGGTACTGCTTTTAAACCATAGACAGCGAACAGATGGGACATGCCCACTAAGTGTGCGAATTATCAAAGACCGAAAACCTCGGTACATTTTCACGGGACACTACATCCTTCCTAAGGATTGGGATGAATCGAAATCGTGTGTAAAGAAGTCTCACGATAACTCAGTGAGATTGAATAACCTTCTGCATAAGAAGGTGTCGGAGGCTTCAGGGGCAATCATGGAGTCTGAGGTTGCCGATGATGATGCAACGGCAGGTGAATTGAAAAAGCGTGTTACGCGTTCAGGCAAGCGAATGTCATTCTACGACCTTGCCAAGGAGCGGATTATTGAGAAAGAAAAGAGTGAGAAGTTTTCGGTCTCAAAGGCGGAGGAATCCATAGTCAACAACATTCGAAGATTCGCTGGTAACTCTTTGGTCTTTGAAGACATTACGACTTCCTGGATCAATCGGTTCAAAGCATTCTGTATTTCTGAGTTAGGGCATAAAGGAAGGACGGTAACCAATCAATTGATATTCATTCGCACCATGTACAACCGAGCTATTCAAGAGGGAATTGTGCAAGCAAAGCATTACCCCTTTGCTGGTGATATGGAGAAAATACGGATTAAGGGAGGGCTGAAAATTGGTCTGACCCAAGAAGAGATTCAGCGGATAGAAGCACTTGAGCTTGAACGTGGGACTCCTATATGGCACACGAGAAACGTGTGGCTTTTCGCCTTCTATTTCGCAGGGATTCGAGTGTCAGACGTATTGAAAATGACATGGGCAGACATCAAGGATGGTCGCGTATGGTATGTGATGAACAAGAATGACAAACCAATATCTCTGAAGATTCCTGAGAAAGTGCAGGTCATTCTTGACTACTATATACCAGAGAGACAAGGTCAATCAGACTATATTTTCCCCGACCTGAAAAAGGCGAAGAAAAATGATGTAGAGGATATATTTCGTAAGACCCGAACTGCCACAAAACGATTCAACAAGTACCTTAAGGTTATTGCCCAACAAGCAGAGGTTGAAAAGAACCTTTCAAACCATATTGCACGGCATAGTTTCGGAAATATTGCTGGAGAGAGGATTCACCCTCTTATGCTACAGAAATTGTATCGGCATTCAGATTTGAAAACGACCATCAACTACCAATCGAACTTCATACATAAAGAGGCGGATGAGGCGTTGGATGAGGTGATTAATTTTTAACCCAAACTTATCATTTCGAACTGGATGTAGTACCAAAACACCAGCAACGCTAATAAAGAGACGAACATTCCTCCGCATACTGCCACTGGTACAAGTTTCAGCACTGGTGGGCTCACTACATCTTCATTAAGAATCTTGTTTACCCGATTTGTGGTTTCCTTAATGTCATTATGGTATTTGACGAACAGTCCAATACCCCACAATGGAGTACCAACGCTTACAATTGTTACCCAGAAAAAGACTTTGACAACAGCTAATGCTATCCATGAATTTTCAAACTCGATGATTGTAGCGCTAATAGCAACAATACTAACCGAGCAAAAAAAAGTATACCAACGAACAAGCAAATCCATAGTTGATTTCACTACACTATTTTTCTCCTGTAGTTGCAGTTTATAAAACTCTAGCCTTGTCTTATCAATATTCTTCAGCTTCATATTCTCTCTGTTTTGTAGCATCACCAACTTAAGACATTTATTCAAACAACCAATCAAATGGCATTCGTCCCGTTGCCATCAATCGCACAATCTGCCACACAAATTCAATGGCAAAGATGATTATGAAGAGAATGAGGAACTCTCCGAAGCTTCCGAATTCTCGTAACTTGGCTTCTACTTTTCGCAAAAGATTCATGAATATCAAGATAGGGATATATGAGTTTACTCTGATGCCAACAGATGAGCAGGCTAACTATCTGTGGGATAACGGTGAGTATATTACTCATTCCATCCGTGAAGGAATGAGGTATCAACTGCATGTATTGAGTAATTTCTATGTTGAAGTGACGTACGACAGTACAGAGAACTGTATTGTTGACTTGAAATCATTCAAAACCTCACGGCTTCTTGAACCCTACTTGTCTCACATTGATATTGGAGATTTGATGTAACACCAAAGTACGGAAGGTCGCCCCACGGTATAGGGTTTGTTGTCTTTTGTATATTTATATCCATGAATGTCATCTGCATACAAGACCAAGCGTTCTATGCTCTCATAGAAGAGGTGGTTGACCGTATGAAGGAAAAAAGTGGTCAGGTTGAGGATAGATGGGTGAAGGCAGATGATGCAATGGAACTCTTAGGAATTAAGAGCAAGACTACACTTCAAAAATTGCGAGACGAAGGAAAGATTCGTTTCTCTCAACCGTACAAAAAGGTAATTCTTTACGATAGGGAATCAATACTGCAATTGTTGGAGAATAATGCAAAAGAAACGTTCTAATGGAAGATGAATTCGAAAACCCAGAAGATGGGATAAATGTTGCTGAGTATGAAAAAGGATTTAACCAGGCTTTCGTTGTAGCTGAAGCTAATCCAACACTCGCGAAAGACATTTTTTCATCATTAGAACTGGATAGTGATTTTGCGAGTGGGCTGTTCCATGGCTCAAGGGAATTTTTCCGACAACAGGAATTGGATAGGGCAAAGGAACTGGATTCACTCCGAAATCGTGGTAATGATATGGAAAGGGGAAGGTGAGTAAACTATTCCTGTTGCTAGACTACAGTATATTCAAACTCACATTCTATTGCTTTAAGATAACGAGTTTTTCCGTTAGGGCTGCCTTGCCGTTGACTATCAGAACGACACTGTAAACACCATCAGCCCAATGGCTTACGTCAATGGACACAGGAAATTCCCCCTGTCCGCATAAGGCAGACACCCCCTTTTGAATAGGGAACGTGCGGCCTAGCATATCGAATACTCGAAGTTCCGCCCTATCGTCCCCCTTCAGTTCACACTTAACGGTAATTGTACCATCCATACTCGGGTTTGGAAACACCTCCATCCCCCACCTTCGGGGGGTTGGGGGGCTTATACCCACGTAGTGCGCGCTGTCTATATGGCTCAGCCATACATCGTCTAGGTAATAGGCTCCTACAAACCAATCGTACTCAGGACCGACACCTCCCCCAATAAATTCAATTTCGCTATTTACGTCTGTTCTAAAATTACCAATGTGAATGTACCGCTCACCACCATGGGCCGTGAACGTGCCGCTCACCTTTACCCAATCGGTCTTGCTGGTGAGTGGGTTGGCGGAGGTGTTCTCTACGTAGATCTCACAATTTGGCCAACATAATAACTCCCCAAACTCCGCTGTATCGACATCGGTAAATGTCACACCGAGGTTGTGCGTAGCATACTCTGCACTATCGCATTGGCTAACATAGAATTCGACATAGTAATCTTCACCCTCAACCAAGGGGTACTTCAGAGGACACTTAACAAATTCTCTTGCATCAACAAAGGAAGGGTAATTTACATACGTAGCAAAACCAGCGTAACCCTCTCCTCTACGTGGCATTTGCACACCATTAACGTTAACTGGAACAGAATACCCATTATCACCGCAGACATTATACAGATCGGGACTGTTCATGGATCGATTCCAAGGGGAAGCCCAAAAAATTGCCCCTCCGCTCGTTGGGCAATAAGTAATTTCCTCGAAAGAAGGATTAGGAACAATGTTCTGAGCCTCCAATTGGAGGCTCAGAATCATTATCAATATGAACAATGCAGGTTTCAAACTCACATTCTATTGCTTTAAGATAACGAGTTTTTCCGTTAGGGCTGCCTTGCCGTTGATAATAAGGACACAATGATAAAGCCCTTCACTCAATCCATTCAACTGCAAGGCATCAGAGCCACACACCCGTGTATTGCTGTACACCCGTCTGCCCGTCATTTCATATACCATCAGCTCGGCCCGGTCGTCTTCTTGCAGATGGCATTCGATGGTTACGATTCCTGTTGTAGGGTTAGGGTAAAGTTTAAGTGTTCCAACATAAGCATCGTGCTGCGGGTCAGGCTCTGGCGCGGCCCGCTTAGCACTTGGTTCCACAGGCAATTCACAGACATTCTCGTAGAATACGATTGTCGTATCCATACTCAATAGCAGTGAACGGGCCTGATAGACACCCGGGCCGTATTTTAGGGGACACAGGGCCGCCACCTCTCGCAGGTAGCTGATATCACTCCCTGTCCAAGAGCTGTCGTTGCTGAAATAGTGGTCGACACCAATGCCCAACACGGTTTTAAACAATGACTGCAAGGTGTCGGTCGCTACCACTTTTGCATTCACATCCAACAGATGCTTCTCCGTGGCCGAGTCGAGTGGGAAGGTCAATTGACCTGCAATGCTATCGAGGTCGCGGTAAGCCGTCAGGTTCATTGTATCTACAAATGCCTGAAAGGTACTGTCCATGGTATAGATGGAATCATATCGCAACGCGCGATAGACATGGAGCCGCGCCCATTGGCGTGCCTCCAAGCTATCGACCCCATGGAATACCAATGTGTCGAGCGCAATGGCTTTGGCAAGGGTCGGATCAGGACTGCGATACTCAGGAACGGAATCACAGTCTGTGCTGGAAGATGTTCCAGTTGAAGACTGTACTTCAATTTTATACAATGAAAGACTTGGATTAACCGCAATAGAAATAAACGGATCAGGATAGAAATCGGTATTCGGGGAGCCTTGAACATAGAAATCTCCGGGCGTCACTGTCGGGTCGATATTGTATGTATGCCTCGTAAAGCTGTCGTGATTCACCCATAAGTTATTAGACGGCACGGTTGGGCTTCCTTGGTTGTTGATAAAGCCGTTCTTATGCACGTAGCCGTTTGTGCTGGTGGCCATGGTGTTTTCCTCTATCAGCGCACCGGGCATGCCCCCGTAGTTATAAATGGCATCATTCGTATAGCTAATATCATTGCAACGTATATCGGCAAAGGGGCTGGTTTGACTTTGTATGCCCCGATAGTTACCACTGCCTCCGCCAACAATGGTATTCTTTACAATTTCGGCACGGGGGCAGTTTATAGCACTTACTCCAACACTACCGTTACCAAACCCAGAGGATACGCTGATGTTGTTTTCTGCCACTATTGGATTGGCCAGATTCCATGTAAAGATTCCTGTGGCCATACTCTGTATGGTATTTGGTTGCCCGAGAATACCTTTTTTCCCAACCAGCATATTCGAATTATCATTTGCGCCAAAACCTATTACACCGATTCCAATGGTATAGGGGTCGTAAGACATTGTATGCATTATTGTATTGCTACTCAATCGAACCCATTCTGTAGCATCTAAATTGTTGAATCGCGATTGAATGCCCCATTCACAATCTGTAAACGTGCATCCGTTTATCAGTACATTTCCTGTAGAGGCATGCGTCAAAACCCCAATGCCATCAAACGCTGAAGACGCACCAGTGCTACTTACGCCACCATTGAGCCGGGTAAACGATGCACTGGTTTCAACATGCACATCATTCATGCCCCAAGTAAATATCCCACAGTCCGAATCGCGGAAAATATTGTTCTTAAATGCTTCAAATTTACGATCACTTCCAGACGGAGCAAAACACTGAACGCCCCAACCTGCATTCTCCCAACCTCCATAACTGTCTGCTTTTCGAATATACTCGAACAGATTATATTCATAAAGTGCTACGTTTGAATTTTCTCCACGGATACCCCATTTAGCGTTGGCAAAATGATTCCCTACTAGATTATCGTTTGCCGTGCCAGGCCAGGACATATCAGTACCAGAAGATACCGATGAATTCTCAATGAACAGACCAACTAACGTCTCTCTTAAATCATCACCATTAGTATTCAATTGACTTGTACATGTGAAATCATTGTTGCTGAGAATTGCTGATGTGATATCTGACTTGTCTCTAATAAACACATGGAAATAATTACGATCGTAATTACTATTTCGGATGTCCAATGCACCATTACCTCTAAATAATGTACCAAAATAGGCATCCTCAATTGTAGTGGAAGGGCTGAATGATGCATTACTTTCAACGGTGAGGTTCCCTCCTTCCCACACAATAAGCTTATGCCATAAATAATCACCACAGGCATGCAACCATGAATTCTTTGTCGTTCCATTATCGGTTATCGTCAGAGTAAATGGCGAAAGCACCTCAATAGTGGCTCCTTGTGTCAAGGTAACTTCACACCCTTCTAAAGCAAGATCGTGATCAACGGTCATTGTTCCTGTAACAGTGAAGTCTTCTGATATTGTCCAAGTAGCACCACTCGTATTTACAACAGGCGCAACGGTAGTTGCATTAAAATCGGATACGCTGAGATCCACAACGCGATGTAGCTCCGTTGTACCGTCATCTTCATACGCTATGCAACAGCCTTTCAACTCAATGAAGTTACATACCTCCTTAACACCATTATTGGCTGTGACGAAAATGATCACATCTTCACCATAATAATCACCCCAATCGGATACGATTATCTGTTCGGTACCTTGCCCTGTCCAAACGATCGGGTTGGTTCCTCCACCTGGCACACCCCACTGCAAATTGGTATAACCAACTGGCAGTTCAACACTTAATGTACAGGGCATAGAATACTCGCATGTGTATTCACATCCTGTGATACCAAGGCTATTATCTGGAGCAGTTTGAGAAACGACAACTTGATCTTCACATTCAGTCCCATCAGGAGCGGTAATATGAACGGTATAAGTACCTGCATGTTGATCAGGAATAAATGGGTCGATTACGACCTGACCTACATCTCCAACGGTGATACCAAAGTCTGGGTCTCCTGAGAATTCCCATTCAAAAGAAAATCCATCAATACTGCTGCAACCTACTCCTAATTCCAAAGTAGTTCCAGCACAAACTTCCATATCGTCTTGTAGCAGCGCCATTTTGACTACTCGAATATTATCGAGATGATACCTCGCGTATACTCCGTTAAAGTAATTAGCAGCTTGGTTGTTCCAATTGCCATTTGATAATGCTGGAAACGGATTTCCATTCAAAACCTGTGCGTCACTATTGAAATTGCCTAACGTTACAATATCCTGTCCGCCAACTGTAGGAGTAATCACACCATCCATTGTTTCCCAGGTGGTGCCTATGTTGTTTGGATTAGTTGCCACAATAGCATGGGTTTCAGGATAGAATCCTGGAACAATCAAACCATTTGACACATTTAATGAGTATATCGGAGGTATTTGCCCGATAGAAAAGGCAATGCCCATACCATTGGTCATCCAACGAGATTGTCTAGAATTATTGCTTCTGCAAACCGCATCGTAGCTGTAGTAATAACAAGTTCCTGCTTCTAATGGTTCTTTAAGTTTTGTGCCAATATATTCCCTCCAATTTGGCGATCTATTAGCTTGACCAAATCCTGGCTGAGTCTTGTATCTGTACGTAACAATGCTCAAATATTGTTCATTCCCCTGTCCACTAAGGTTATCTAGGATTCCTCCGCCATTTGGATTATTAGACGGATCTATTCCGTACCAACCTAGTTCATTTGGAAGTAGCGGATTATATCCATCACAAAAAGCTGATTGCATATCTGGGCTTCCCCCAGCAGTAAACCAATTACAAAGTGGTGTTGGGCCAAGATTCACGCATATCTGCGAGGTTGTGGAGGCTGTAGGTATGTAATTTTCAAGACCGCCATTACCGATCAGGTCACAATCAGGAAAATCTGCGCATTCAGCTCTTGGTCCTCTCTGCTGAATGCATACCCTATAGTAGTTGTGGTCAGTGACTGTATCCTTGCGCAGAAACCTTAACTTGTAATCACTTAAAGCTACAAGACTATCAAGCTCAAGTTTGAAATGAAAATATTCGAAAACCGTATCTATTCCTTTGGTGAATATAGGGGCGGATCCGCAGCCCTCGTAAAGAAGTATGGAATCAATCACTCCAAAGTCATTGTCGCTCGCCAACCAAATATCAAGGTCTATCGAACTGCTGTCTGGAATTAGCGTTAGCCATAGTTCATTATTATCCATGGGTATATTAGAAATACACGTGTCAGAAGGTCCAATAGTATATTTAGGTAACTCACAACCACACTCCATACTACTATCACTCTCCAACACGAACATATTGAAATCACTGACCCCGCTAGAAGTAGAGATGGTTCCTTTATCAGCTGTTCCAGTGGTGGCCCCATTGCCAAGATCATCCCATTGTGTGCCGTTCCATCCTGCAACATGACGGGCGGAAAGTGATGGATCCATAACGCAACTTGTAACCGTATCCCAGCTCAACTTAACCACCGGTGTACTGCTTCCTACGTTCCGGGTAAGTGTCCAATACTCGTTGGTACTGAGATAATCAAGTGAACTCGCTTTGCTAGCATGGCTATTAATCCAGTCACTGTTGCTTTCAAAATACTCCCCAGTAAAGGCATCGGTCACAGTGCTTGGAGCAGTTATTGAAATCGGTCTATATATCCCGTTGCGTCCCACCGGAAACGTAAAAGCATCATTTCCGATCTTTTTCACCGCGCCTTCCACGTAACTGTTGTCTGTAGCAGTCGGTAGAACAATTCCATCATCAAGCGAAACAAGGGCATTGCTCCTGCATTCGATAATGCCATTGGTCAGATACAATCCCTTCGTAATTGTGATGTCGTCCATCAACAGAACCCTACCTGAAGGTTTGTCAATCTCTAATCGTCTTGTTTCAACAATATTATCTCCTCCTAAGGACAGATTTTGTTGTCCACTCCCTGCAAACACTAGTCTACCCGTAGAAGTGCCATTGCCAATAACGACATTACCTCCTTGTTCATCGCAGGTAACATCCCCATGAACCACAGTTCGCATACTGTACCCCAATACAACGTTGTTATGCGTACTGGTAACTAATAGTCCACCATAAATGCTATCAGTAATTCCTGCCGAAACGCGTATCGGGCCGGTAGCATCATTTGTGATAACCAGATCAGACATGAAAACATTGCCAGCTACAGTATCTGTACCGGTGCTTTCTTTGGTCAACGCCACGTTATCCAAAAACCTATTGTCTGTGATCAATATGTTACCGCCTGTTACATAGGCAGCTCCATTTATCACCGCCCCATCAACGGTCACATCATCTAGGTCAATGGTCAGACTTCCGATGTTCGGGCCATAGGTTCCTTGCTGCAGATAGAATTCCTGCGCATCGGCACCTTTGTTCAATATCACGCCTCCCCCAGTTCCTTGCTGTGTTAGTCCCATGATCTTCAGAAAACCATCCGTGTATCCTGTACTTCCGTCAATTACGCCATTTCCACTTGTTTGGATCAGTTCGCAGGTACCAGAGGTGACCGCCATGTTCAGATCGCCTAGACCGCTCTTGTTAAGAATGATGTTGCCGTCAACAGTCATCTTAGCCGATCCATTTCCACCTGCCAGTCCGAAACTGGTTCCTGAAGGTCCTTCATCATTGATCACTACATCCCCCTGAACATAATTATACGGGTATTGATAGGCCAAACGTATCCTTCTTCCAGAAATAGTTAATCCTGCAAAGCATGAATCCGCGGGATTATTCCCCATGTTCATATTGGCATTGGACGTATTCTCAACATCCACATGACCGTAAAACTTGTTGCCGCGCCACCAAGTAGACCCGCTGCCAGTGGTCTGATGGATCTTGACACTGTCTGTACACGAAGCGTATTGAACCGTAACGGTCGTGGCGGTCAGATCCAACTTACAGTTCACGGTGGCGTTGGTGATAGTTGTGCTATTGGTTGCACTTTGGACAATCTTGCCCGATGTTGTTGTTCCACCGTACATCAGCAGCTGATCATTAACGGTCAAGGTGTATCCATCTAGATTCATGGTGCCACTGTTGATACGGTAGCGTTCGATGGTCTTATCACTGGTCAGTTTAAGGTTGTGGGATGCGGATTGAATGACAATGTAATCCGAGGAACTTGGAACTCCGTTCGGTGTCCAGTTAGTGGATGTGCCCCAAGCTGTATTGGTCGTGCCGTTCCAAGTATATGAGGTTTGAGCAACGAGCGGTGTACTGAGTATTGCGAACGAAAGAAGGAGGAGAAGGTTTTTCATGGTCAAAAGGTTTAGGTTCTGATATTTCCTGAGTTGGGACGAGCGTTACTTTCTGATAGTCATGGATATGTTCCTTGAGCAACAGTGGGTCCGACACCCTGACCATTGACATTACCAAGGCCGTTACCATTGACCAAGCCGTAACCGTTCCCTTGAGCATTGGCATTGACCAATTTCACCCGGAAGGCAGAAACATTTTCGAACTGCCCTAGACCTATGGTCCATGCTCCGGGCTTTCCATACACATAGGTGCTATCGGGAAAGGCCTGCACTTCCAATGGGAATACACGGTCTACATAATTGATAAGGCCATCAGGACTTTCCATGATCACGCGGACACTGGGTGCAGAGAAATGAAAGCCGATCACACACTCCTTAGGTGCAGCCTCCAGTGACGAAAGAGATAGACTATTCGCATCAACATTTCCTGCCACATGGTAGGCGATACTCACAGGTGCCTGGGCGTTTGTGTTGAAGGAGATGATGGCCAAGGTCAACGTGATGAATGAGGATAACAGTTTCATGGTCAAGTGGTTTTGATTAGACAGCCACAATGTCATAATTTTGACCGTATAGAACAGTCGATTTACCGTTACGAGTTATCAACGATCTGACTAGGCGGATATTAACTGACTGTTATGTCGAAAGGCGTGCAACTATTCTGTCGTTGCTGGGTTTTGAACTTGTCAGCTAGTGCATTAAGACGTAATGTTTAGGCAACATCTCGACCTTGGATCTGTGAATAACTTTCTCCGATGATCAATGTTGAATTTTGTGCTTCTACGTGATATTCGTAGTCTTGATGTGGGATTTTGGAGCTGAATAACCTGGATTAAAACCGCTGAATGGTCACGAAGCTTCCTGTTAAAAATAAAGAAAACACATACGTCCTGCTCGATGAAGATATTCTTCAAGATCTGAGGGACGATCCTGAGTTAAAGAGAAAGGCTTTTATCGAAAAACTTTCTCTCCACTCACGAAGCGGATACGTATACTTCCAACGCTATCTGTCGTACAAGCAGTTCCCTAAGTATGAGACCGTATATCTGCATAAGCTTATCGCTGAACGGTACTTAGAAAAACCAATCGCGGACAAGAAGCTCTTTGTTCGGTTTATCGATGGTGACCCCCTCAATGTCCAGTTAGCTAATTTGGAGTGGGCGCAGATGAAAACGATCAGAAGGGAAATGAAGGGAACCAGTTCTACGGGGTTCAGAGGTGTGACCAAAGATCGTGGTCGGTTCAGAGCCGTTATCTACGTGGGCGACAAGAAGCATGATCTGGGATTTTTCAGCTATGCCGAGGATGCGGCAGAAGCATACAACGAAAAATCCCGTGAGCTGTTCGGTGAAACAGGGAGTCTTAATGTGATTGATGGAGGCAATTCTAAGTAGGGAAGAATCAAACCAAGTTCTTTCCGAATAAAACACGACCTCGCTCCCACCTAAGAATGGTCAGTCGTGCTTCATTATCGTTTGTAGTGCGTTGTGTGTGTATCCACTGCTCCACATATACTAATGGGATTAATTAATCCGACAAGTAGAAGTGCGTGATGATCAAGGATAGGGCATCAAACAAGCCTTGATTGTAATCCTCAGCATCCCAGGCCTTACGTTCTTTTGGCAATCGATGTCGATACTCCTTCATGTACTTGCCGATGACATGAGCAATTTGAAACTTCGATTTTGCTTCACCATCAAATTCAGAGAATACCATTCGGATTTGTTCACGATTGTATCGTGCAACTTGAATGTGTTCTTGAGTCGCAAACTTTTGAATAACCCGTGTGAGTTGTTTAACACGTGATGATTTATACGAATTCTTTCCTTGAAGATGTTGAAGGACTATATGCGTGGGTTCATACTTTGCAATGAGAGTGGTAATCCTTTCGAGCGCTTTTGAATTATTAGGGGGGACAATTCGGACAACTCCACAATCAATTGGTTCCCTTGGACTTCGCACGACTGCATATCCGAATCCTATACTGTTTGGATATATGGCCAATGTGAGACCGTGTTTGGAAGTCATGGTCGGTCAGAACTAAGATTTCTAAGAAATTGGAGAAGGAAGGCGATTCGTTCAGCTCCTTTTGGTGTGAGTTGCTCTTTTTCAAGTTGAGCTACGAGTGGTTTAATGCGAGAGGCGATACGGCTTTGAACGGTCGTGCGTTGATCGACAAAAAATTCACTCACTGCTGCGCCAAAAAGCAGATGGTATGCAATGAGAATTTCAATCGTCACTTGACGTTCGCCATTCTCGCAACGGGAGATGAATGAATTGTCAGTGTGGTTTAATAAAAAGGCAAGGTCGGCCTGAGTGAGATTGGATTGCTTCCGGTGCATGCGTAACGTGTTGAATGGTTTTTTCATAAAAACATGTTCGTTGATGAACTAATAATGTTTATATGATACTAAATGGGTTTAGAGGTAATAGAAGTTAGAATATGTCTGATTGACATATTTTTTCGGTGGTTGTGCACGTGATGTGGATAACCTCGATTGTAGTGGTCGGAGACTATTTATGTTTATGGAAAGAAGAAAAATTGTTTCTCAATTTTTCATCATAGGTATGTGCACACGTCACCCTTAGTTGGTGTGGAACACCAAACTAAGTCTGCCATGTACACATCCCCGTGAGAGTTGAACATTGCAGTGTGATATTCATGTATACAATCGTTTTAGAATATCCTTGATGCTTTGAAGGCTCTTTGTAATATTTTCTTTTGTAGGATTAGTTTTGTCTTGTACAAGTAACCTGACACCTTTCCTCCTACTAACCTTACAAGTCATGTTAAATTGCTTTAAATCTTCTGTTCGCCCAAGTGCGTAGAACAGCTTTGATTTACCTTTTCTCTCTGAAGGTGTGTTGGTAGCATTTCCTTTGAAGTCAGTGATGGAAATCAACTTCAAATTGCTTAAGGTTTGAAGCGTTGAAGAAATAGTTTGCCTTGTTAGTCCAGTTTTTAGCACAAATTGACTTTGACTGATCCAATCACGATTCTTTCGTTGACCATTTGAAAGTGCCCATCCATTCGTTTGGCGGATTATGACCAGAACGACTTTGAGTTCCGCCATGGTTAAGTGGGGAAGCATTTGATCCAACATGATGTTTGGAACTGGGGTTGTGCGTTTTAAGCTCATCCTCCCATCATGAACTATCGAGGACTAGGTAACAGAAGTGAAATTATGCTCAATCGGCTGTCATATTCTCACTTCTGTTTTAGGTAATCTGCCACATGTAGAGTGATTATATGTGTGAAAGATGTCAAAACAATCTAGGGGGAAAATCCAGAAACAAAACTGTGGGATCTGGGCCCGATTTGAAGGTCCAATATGTTACGATTCAAGATGAGGATGCAGAGGCTAAAATCAACCGTGCATTTGACATTCTCTTTAAATCTTTGGAGAATTTATGAATCAAGAAACCTCACAATTCAAGAAACTTGTTGCCGTATATGGTAGAGTTTCAACTTCGACTCAAGAGAATGAAGGAACCATTGAAACACAACTATTGGCAGTTCGAGAACATGCTGAAAAACATGGCTATTCTATTGTACGAGAGTACTTGGATGAAGGATGGAGCGGAGACACGCTAGTGAGACCCAACCTCGACCAGCTTAGGATGGATGCTAAGAAAAAGCTTTGGGAAGCAGTTTTAATATTTGACCCTGATAGACTTGCACGAAGATTCTCGTACCAAGAATTGGTGTCTGATGAGCTTCGCGAAGCTGGAATCGAAGTGATGTTCGTTACCACTCCAACTCCAACCAATAGTGAAGACAGAATCCTCTTTGGAGTAAAGGGTTTGTTTGCAGAATATGAACGGTCAAAAATTGCTGAGCGCTTTCGACTTGGAAAAGTTCGAAAAGCCAAAGAAGGTCATATTATCGCAAGTGAAGCTCCGTATGGATATACCTATGTCGCTCGAAAAGGGAACAAAGGTGAATCTGGTTTTAAGGAAGGGTACTATGAAGTCAATGAGGTAGAAGCAAGTGTTGTCAAAAGCATTTTCTCTTGGGTGGCTGATGACAGACTTAGTCTTCGAGCAGTCATTGGCAAACTAAAGGATTTAGGTATTCCTCCGCGGAAGAGTAAACGAGGTGTTTGGAGCACGAGTACCCTGAGCAACATGTTCAAAAACCGAACCTATATTGGAGAGGGATTTTATGGAAAACACTATGGAGTTGTTCCAGAAAACCCTACGAGTAAAAACGTATATAGGAAGATAAAAAAGACCAGCAGGAAACAGAGACCGGAGGAGGATTGGATCAGTATTCCTACTCCTCAAATAATTCCTGAAAAGTTGTTCAATCGAGCTTCAAAGAGGTTGCAAAAGAATTTCGAACAGTCAATTCGCAACACTAAAAATGAATACTTACTCTCGGGAAGAATCTGGTGTACTTGTGACTCACGGAGAACTGGTGAAGGTCCGCAGAATGGCAAGTACCTCTATTACCGATGCTCTAACAGGATTAATAACTTTCCCTTACCTCCTACTTGCTTGGAAGGGGGAATTAATGCCAGAATTGCCGACAAGTTGGTATGGAACGAGATAAGCCAACTTATGTCATCTCCCTCTTTACTGTTTAAACAGGCTGAACGATTTTATGTTGAACCAAACCGCGAAGTCACTGGTCCGACAATCAACATTCAAGCTACTCAAGCTGAGATTACCAAATTGAAAGAACGAGAAGCACGATTTACCAATGCGTATGGCGATGGGGTTCTTTCGATTGAAAAATTTAAAGAACTCGTTTTGCCAGTTAGAGAAAGGGCTGCCATTCTTGAAAATCAAGTCTCGAAAGCCAAGGACGAAGTCCAGCCCAAGGCAAAACAATCTCTACCGAATTACTCTGACATTGAAGAGTTCACAAACGTGATCTCAAATCGTTTAGGTGACTTGAGTTTTGATGATAAAAAAGCTATCCTAGATGACACAACTTGTAAAATTGTCGGCACACAAGAAGGTTTACTTATTAGCGGTTATATATCAATACAAAATCATGTCGAGTACTGTTCTATCTATAGGTATGACACGAACGCAATCAAGCACACTAAGGATAGTAAAAATATAATCTCATTTAAGATTGAGTTGTCGTTACCACCACCACTTCAGAGGGGAGTTGATTATGGTTTTATTAAAAAATAATCCTATGGAAAATATAGAATCCCCACATGACAGCCTCCTCCTAACGTAATTGGTTGATGTATTTATGCTTTACCTGATTTTATGTATAATCATGTATATGGAGAAACTACAACAACCAGAAAGAACCCCAGAGATTATTCTCGAGGAGATTAATAAAATAAAAGAAGACCTCAAAAGTCCAGACATTACCCTTGAAGGATCAGAGGGGAGACTTTCTTACTTATTGGATGTTATAGGTACATATGAAAATCTCAAGGATATCCCTATACATATAAAAATAGAGTATGGTGCTCTTGAAGATAAGGGTGTGGATAGTTTTTTGGTAAAAGAGAAAAAAAGAATTCAAAAAGAATTAAAAGATAATATCGATAAACTAAACAAGGAGCTAGATTCTTTTGCCAAGGAACAAGAAGAACAGGAGATCGATGATAGGGAAGTTTTGTTTGAAAAATTGAATTCCGAGGTTAAGAGAGTTCAAGAGGTAGTAGCTAATGCGTATGACAAAGTAAGCCCCCTTATTGATCGTGTTGAAAATTATAAGAATGAAAATGGGTCAACAGGTAATGAAAGGTTGGATATAAAAGCAGCCTTACTCTTATTGCCGGATGCAGAAGATGATTACTATAAATATCATAGGATTATTGAAAAAACAGAAGGCCCACTTTCTGAACTACAGGCAATCCTGGATAAGGTAAAAGATGCCGTGGATAATGATAAAGGAATAGGGTATGCAGAAAGAGATTCCAAAGCTATTTTAGAAAATATAGGGAAGTATTTAGAATCATAAAATACAGATAAAAAGCTCCACCGATTGGTGGAGCTTTAAAGTAAACCTTATTAGAAATAATGTGTTATTTACACCCTTTCTCCAGCGTTTCCAACTGATTATTCATTTGGTTAAGGATATCTTCCATTGAGAGTATGGTAAGTTCATATTCTTCGGTGACTTCTTGAAAATCAACTAAAAATTCCTTTGTAAAGCCTTTAGATTCACTAGTCAGAAAAGTTTTCACATGATTCGTTTGCACAATTTCTGACCTCAAGGTTTGCTCTCTCACAATTTTCAAGCCAAATCTGAAAATGAGATCACTCATTTCCGAAACATCAAAACTTCCGTCTTGACTATAACAGTTCTCTGTTAATGAACTGTACTTAAGAGCACTATTCCCATATTCTTGATACAGATCAAGCCTTCTTTCAAAAAACATTAGATATGAATCATAGGCATCGAGATACTGAGCTTCTCTTTCTTCGAGTAGGGCCGTTACTTCTTCAGATTTTTGTCCACATGATTGGAATAGGAAGGTGACGGACAGTAGGAACAATACTTTTTTCATTTTTATTGGATTTTGTGATGAACAGGGTGGTTCCCTGATTGGGTTTAACTATTTATGAGAATGCTATCACACACTTTATATTTTGTCAATATTCCACTTCACTAAAAAATTCAACATTTTCATATTATTTATCTTCACTCATTTCTCTAAACAAAACATCAAATGCTCTATTTATTCTCCTTTCGAACTCCAATCTTTCATCTTCATCCTTAGGTTGTACTTCCACATACGTAACCTTTAATTCTTCTGACTTCATGTTATTAATATTATGTTAATAATACTTCCAGTATACTAGTTTGCTTTTTTGACATATTTTCACTACTATTCAATACATCAATGGTCATGATACATTTTAAAAACAATATAATCCCAAGTCAGAACCTTATCTCATAAGGCTTATTTGACGTTCTATATATGGCACTATCTATAGGAACGCCCAGAACACAATCCGACACGCTGACAGTGAGAAAAACATTGTTCCTTTCGAAATCAAAGTACCGTTACCACCGCCACTTCAGCGAGGTGTCGATTATGGGTTTAAATAGAAGGAAATCGGTTAACTTGGTGGCGGTGGTAATTATTTATTCTTAAGTTCTATTACTATGAGAATTATTGATCGAGACGATATAAAAGCTTGGGGTAAATCATTTGGATCAAAAGGCCAACTACCTGTTCTCTTAGCGAAATTATCAAGAGCCACATCAGGGTTCTCTACTAGAATACATTTCCCATCTGGCAGTGCGGTTACGACTTCAGGATTTGACGGAATCGTAGATTGTACCGAAGAACACGCCTATGTTCCTGAGGGTCGTTCTATCTGGGAATTTGGAACTGAGCCTGGACCAAAAACCAAAGCCCAAGAAGACTACGACAAGAGAACGACTAATCCCAGAGGTCAAACTTTGTCAAAATGCACTTTCGTTTTTGTTACTACTGAGCCTTGGGTGGATAAAGATGTTTGGATTGAGGAAAGGAAAGCAGATGGAGTTTGGGAGGATATTAGGGTGCTGAATTGCAATGACCTTGAAGAATGGATTGATTTGGCCCCTGCCGTTGGTCGAGAATTCTATAAACAAGTAACTGGTGCTTCTATTGACGATATACTTACTGCAGAAGAAAGTTGGAGAGAGTTCAGTACTGGCCCGTATAAACTTAGCTGTGAAATGCTAACAGCTGGTCGTTTGCACGACTCTACTCAGATTGACACTTTTTTGGCTGGAAATCCAGGTATTTTAGCCATAAAGGCTTCATCAAGAGACGAGGCAATAGCCTTCATAATTGCATCTGCATTTCAGTTCAGTGATACAGTCAGGTCAAAGGCATTTTTCCATAAATGTCTTGTGGTAAGCGACCCACGTCAATTTAGGCAAATGGCAAAATCAGGAAAAAAATTAAACCTAGTTGCCAATTTTGAAGACTACAGACCCATTTACACTGCAGTGGAGGATGGTCATCACGTCCTAGTTCCACTTGGAGCAGATGATAATTTCAATCCAAACCCAGATTTACTACCCCTTCTTGATGGTGTTATTTTGACCGAGGAGCTAGTGAAACTTGGCATTGATTATGATCAGGCAAGACGATTCATTAAAGAATCTGCTAACAACATTACACTTCTTAAAGAACGGCTTGGATTTCCACCTTTAAATGTAGACTGGAATAAAGCAGAGTTTGCAACTGATTTACTTGCAGCTTTAATTGTTGGGAAATGGAACGAGGAGAGCAGTGGAGACAAGAAAATTTTGGAAACCATTTCGGGGTTGCCATACGAACAATATGTACAGAAGCTATCCAGATGGAAATCTGACCCAGTTCCTCCAATTATTCAAATCGGAAGTACTTGGAGAATATCGTCCCCATTAATCGTTTGGAGGAACTTGGCAGAGTACATTTCCCATGAACATATGGTGTCTTTCAAAAAGGCTTTCGAAGAGGTTCTGTTGAATAATAAGCCAATTGAGGTTGACGTACCAAATCACGCTTTCACCTTCTTTTCAAGAGAATACATGTATTCCTCAGATTGTAGAGAGGGATTATGTCAGTCAATGATTTTAGTTGCACTATACGGGGTTGGGCTGAAGCTATTCAGTGATGGAGATTCTCAATCATGGGTTGATGAAATTGTTGCTCAGATGTTGGATAGAGCAGATAGCCAACTTTGGATATCACTAGATAGAATAATGCCGTTAATCGCTGAAGCATCTCCGGAATCATTCATCCAAGCGGTTTTAGACTCGTTAAATTCCTCAACACAATCTATTATGGGCATGTTTGAAGAGGTGGATGGGATCATATCCCCAAACAGCCATCACACAGGTCTTCTTTGGGCTTTGGAAGGGTTGGCATGGATGCCAGAATATATTTCCGATGTCGCCATTATTTTAGCCAAGCTTGCTGCTCTTGACCCAGGTGGAAATCTTGCCAACAGACCGGACAACTCATTACGTGAAATCTTCAAACCATGGCACATTCAGACTTTTACTTCGCAAGAAGATAGATTAGTGGTATTGAACAGAATAGCTGACAGTGTTCCTGAAGTTGGTTGGAAACTCCTCGTGAGCTTACTCCCGAAGTTCCACGATATGGGGCAACCAACTCATAAACCACGGTGGCGAATGTTTGAGAAGTCATTTAAGGTCCTAACCACTTATGAAGAGCTATACAGCACCCACACTAGAATTGTAAAACTCCTCATAGATAGGGTCGGAAAATCTGAAGACCGAATTGCCAATCTCCTTGAAGAATCTGACAACCTTGCTCCTGCTGACAGAGCAATAATCATAAAAAAGGCATCTGAACTAGCAGGAACACTGGATGAAACAAATCATTTAGTGTGGCACACGTTGCGTAAGCACTTATCTCATCACAGATCACACCCAGATGCCAAGTGGGCATTATCTGAAGCAGATCTGCAACCGTATGCTGAGTTGTATACAAAATACTCACCTGGTGAAGGAGTAGATAGCATCGAGTGGTTATTTGCTGAACATGGTCCAAGTTTTGCGGATTCGAAGGCGTATGACTCATTAAACTTTTCTGATTCCCACAAAGAGCGTGAGGAACGAATTTCTCAAGAACGAATTAAGGCTTTAAATGCACTTGTAGAAAGTGACGGTTTTGATTCCATAAAAGAGCTCAAAGAGCGTCTTGAGGATGGTTGGTATCTCGGTCAATCTCTAGCACAAGCTTATTTGACAGACAAGCAAGAATATCAGATTCTTGAGGAATATCTGGGGATAGAAACAAATGATCGTTTTATTTCTGGCTATATCTTTCACAGCGCAAGAGAAAAAGGAACAGATTGGGTTACAAGGACATTTGAGCAGCTAGAACAAAAGGGCCTAGACCCTGATAAGTTAGTCTCATTCCTGATTTCAGTGGAAAGTACTCCAGACTTGTGGAAATACATAAACTCTTTGAAAGACGAGGTTGTTACTGGCTATTGGAAACACATGAGGCCAGTTCTTCATGAACTAAAAAAAGAGAATGCTGAATATCAACTGAATAAGTTGATACTAGTCCAACGGCATGCGACTTGTATACAAGTGGCTTTTTACCACCGAGAACATATCCCAACTAAAGTCATTTTTGAGGTTCTACATAGTGCAGGTTCAAGAACCCCTGATGAAGCATTTGGTGGTCGGAGTTATGAGATTGAACAGCTTTTTACAGAGCTTGACGTAAGAGGTGATATTGAGAGAGATAAGTTGATTCAACTTGAACTTCTGTACTTACCGGTTTTAGAGTCGTATGGAAACAATAGAAACCTGAAGACCTTACACGAGGAGTTAAGTTCGAATGCCGAATCGTTCATTACGGTTTTGTCGTGGCTATATAAGCCGGAAAGTGACGAGCAAAGAGAGTTAGAGGTGAAAGATGTTGACGATAAGACTCTTTCGAATCGAAGCATGGCTGCATACAGAATCCTCAGCTCTTGGAAATTAATACCGGGAAAAACTGATGACGGTGTTGCTGAAGCCAAGTTGATAGAGTGGATCGAACAAGTGAGAGAGCAAGCAAAAGCATGTAGTAGACTAGACGTTGCCGATTCACGTATTGGTGAAATTTTAGCAGAATTTCCACAAGGAAAATTTAACGGCTGGCTGCCTGATGGCTTATGTAAAAAACTTGAAGGCTATGAAAGTGAATCTATACTAAGAGGACTGTCAAGAGCTCTATACAACCAACGCGGCTCCTCTAGCCGAGGTGTTTATGCTGGCGGTGAAATAGAACGAGGTCATGCCGACTACTTCCTTAAGCTTGAAGAATATCATCAAGTTAAGTATCCTAAAATTGCTTCAGTATTTAGGCAGCTCCGCACAGGATACCTGAAACAAGCGAAGAAAATGGATGACGAGGCGGTTAGAAACCAACTGGATTGATGCTCAAGGTATAACTGCTAAACGGTTTTGATGGCTTGCCATCTATCATCAAGGTCAAGTAAATGTGGTAGTTTGGGAGTGACATGAAATCAATGGGTTCAAATACAGGAGACATTTTCTTTGCCATATAGTCCGCATCAAAGGCATCTACTCTGAATGAGATATGTGTTCCAATGTTTCCCAATACGGCATTTCTAAGTTCAAGAGGTAGCTGATCCATGTATTGGTGAGCCATAACCATCCCTACTTTAAACTTTCGTAGTTCTGAGAGCATATTGACCAATGAGAGAGTCGTGAAATTTTGGAATTCATCAAGAAAAATATGGAATGGAACTCGTTCGGATTCTTGCTTGTCGACACGGCTAAAAGCTGCTGATGATAGGGAAGTGAGAAGTACCGCACCGAGGATATGGGCCACATCTTCTCCAACTGCTCCTTTTGATAGGTTGACCAAGAGGATTTTCTTTTCATCCATCAAAGACCGAAGAGATATTCTGTCCTTGTTGTCCACCAATATTCGTTTGATGGCAGGATATGCAAGCATCCCTCCTACCTTATTCAATGCAGGAAGTATGTCGTAGTATGAATACCGAGGAAACTCCTTAGTCCAGAAGTTACGTACCTCAGGATTCTCCACATGTTCCAAGGCTTTCTTTCTGAATTCCTTGTCCATGAGCATGGTTGAAACTTGGGAAATATCAGCTTCTGGTTGATCAAGAAGAGCGAGAAGGGTGAATCTCAAGATGTGTTCGAGTTTTACACCCCACGCATCAAACCAGAGCTTCTTGAGGGTTTCTAAAATTGAAGATGCTACAAGCGCTCGTTTCTCATAACTGACCTTTCGAAGTGGATTGTACCCAAAGGATTGATTGGGGTTGGTGACATCGATATAGACCACATCATTCTTTCGATTGGGTGGAATCTTTTGGAGTATTCGGTTCACTAGGTCACCATGGGGATCAATGAGGCAAAAGCCTCGATTGTGGATGGCGTCCTGGGTCATAAGGGTTTCTAAAAGGGTACTCTTTCCCGTACCTGTTTTCCCAATGATGTATGTGTGCAAAAGGCGGTCAGCCTGCTTGATTCCAAAAGGAACACCTGCGTTTCTGAAGGTGGTTTTTGCGAAATAGCTTATGTCTCCATTTCCACTGTTGGCCATACTCAAAGTATCTCAGGCAACACATTCCTGAAACAGTAGGGAATATATGCTATTGCATATTCTGACTTCTAGTAAGTGCTCAAGCATTAGAGGACAATTCGGGTATGAGAATACTCGAACTATTCGCTGGAAGTCGTTCAATAGGAAAGGCAGCAGCACAACTGAACGTAGAATCCTTCTCGACTGACATAGAAGGATTCGAGGGTATTGATCTAGTCAAGAATATTCTTCATCTCAATCCGGAGGATATTCCTTTCGTTCCTGATGTCATATGGGCATCTCCACCATGCACCACGTTTAGTGTTGCAAGCATGTGGAGACATTGGAAGAAGGTTGATGGGCGATATATCCCACAAACAGCTAAAGCTATTGAAGGCCTCAAAATTGTTCGCAGAACCCTTTGGCTTATCCGTGAATTTCAGAAACTGAATCCGAACCTTGTTTGGTATCTTGAGAATCCACGAGGAGCGTTACGGAAAATGCCCATGATGCAGAACCTTCCAATCAGGCACACGGTCACGTACTGTCAGTATGGAGATTTTAGAATGAAGCCTACTGATATTTGGACGAACAACCCTCAGTGGAAACCAAGATCTATGTGTCGACCAGGTGCCTCTTGTCATATTTCAGCACCACGAGGAAGTCATACGGGAACGCAGGGCATGAAGAACAGTTTTGAGCGGTCGAAGATTCCTCATGAACTGTGCTTGGAAGTGGTGGATTCTGCGACTTCTCTATGACATATTTTCACTTCTGTTTGGCCTCTTTCGTCAGAACTACAATGAGTGAAAAACAATGGTAAAACGAGATTCAATTAACCACGTAGTTGTGAAAGAATTAGAGATTCAATACGAACGACCAGCATTTGATTCCATGAAGAAAATAGCGGATTCTAAAGATTGTGAAAAGTTGTTTAGGGCAGTATTTAACCCAAAGACAATAGATCTGAAAGAATCCTTTTGGGTCGCCCTCTTGAACAGGGCAAACCGAGTACTTGGAGTTTCAATGATTGGTATGGGTTCCGTATCAGGATGTACAGTCAACTTGATTGAAATTTTTCAACTCGCAATCAATACGAATTCATGCGCCATAGTTCTTTGTCATAATCACCCATCAGGGAATGTAAAGCCAAGTCAATCCGACATGGCTCTTACACAGAAAATCAAGGATGGATGCAAGCTCTTTGAGATTGTGTTGCTCGACCACATCATCTTAACACGGGAGTCATATTCCTCTTTTGTCGATGATTGTATCATGTAATCGCTTCTTCACCCTTACTGTGGCTAGTCCAACGTTGCTCGGTCTTTATGTAAGATTCTGTTTGGTCCTGCTCTGAATTGAACACTCTCCATTATGGACGTTGCACGAAATGCGCAAGCAATGCTGGCTTCGCTCATTCCTACTTGCACTCTATTTCTATCACAAGTCCGCGGTACGGCTCGATTATCAATTAAGCCAAAGCAATATGGACACAAAAACAAAATCACACATTACAAAGACACTTAAAGCAATCGTTCTGGATGAGCCAAACTCAATAAGGGGTGCGGTTGCACAAGAAGCACTTGATTACCATGACCCTGTAGAATTTTTCAATGACCTGCTTTCACACGGATGCGTGAGTGGTATAGTGAGCTCTCTGATCTACTACAAGGACACGCATGCTTTCTTCGATGTTCATTATGAAGAAATCGAAGACTTGCGAGTAG
This sequence comes from Flavobacteriales bacterium, assembly GCA_021739695.1. Lineage (NCBI taxonomy): Bacteria > Pseudomonadati > Bacteroidota > Flavobacteriia > Flavobacteriales > Flavobacteriales bacterium. The sequence continues at coordinate 70,378 of JAIPBM010000003.1, forward strand.
AATATGTAGAGAGCATAGGGGAATCACTTATGGTGAAAGGCGACATGAAAAATTGGTTCGCATGGTTCTCTTTTGAAGAAACTGCGCGATCTCTTTCTTGTGAGTTGGGCATATAAAACCGGAACTAAATCTGAAAAGCACTTCAAATAGAAGAGCTTTTTTATTTATGATTTTAACCAAATCTCATTCACTTGAATAGGTTAACTAGTTTATAAATATTGTATCCATTTCTCCATGCAGTGTTTTGTCGTGTTATGGACATTATTTAGGTCAATCGAAACCAAATGAGGAATGATAAGAACCTTATAGTTCTTGGTTAGGTGGTTGAAATTTCCTTTCATCGTAAAAAATTCAAGTAACCTGATTGATTATAAGTTCACTTCGCTTCATCCGGGATTTGATGTTGATAAAAAGCCAGTCAATTGATATTTGTTGTTATGAAAAAGTCATTTGTCTGACTATTTTTCCGACATTAATTTAATTGTAGCAAGATAGTTGACATGTCTAATATTGATGTTCGAAAGTTTGACAGAGCCTCATTGGCTCAAGCAATTGCCGATTGCAACATGTCAATTACCGGCAAGGAGGTAAATGAGGATAAATGGTTCAGTTACCTCTTCTCATACCTCTCTTATCCCAGTGCTGGTTTCAAGGCTAAAATATTCATTATCGAACCCAATTATGTAAGCGAGGCTTATCTAGGTGATTATTTAAGCCATTATTCAACAAAGTTCAAGGAATATCCAAAGTTCACCTACCGAATTCATTTTTTTGACAGCAATATAGACGCAGAAACTTTATCTCATGATTTACTTCACTCGGATGATAACGAGAAGTTAGATAAATTTTGGGAGAAATGCTATATAGGTTATACCGTAATTAAACCAGTTACAAATTCAATTTTTGGTGCTACATTACTTAAACCGTACGAGGATAAAACCAAAATTCTGCGAAAGTATCCAGTAACTACGCTCGAAGAAATTCATTTTCTAGGGCGGACGATTAAAATTCGAGCACTTGGTTATCAACAACAAGATGTTTCGGTCGGTGTATGCGCCACAAATTCGCTGTGGTGCGCTTTTCATAAAACTTCACGACTTTTCGGGACAGATTTACCATCTCCGCATAACATAACCAAATCATCATTATCCAGCACAGGAATATTTGATGATTTTGAAAATGCGGAACTTGGATTGACTTTTGGTCACATAGCTCAAGCTATCAGATCTCTTGGTATGGGATTAGACAGGTTGTATTCAGGGGTGGGTTCCGTGGGCCTTGATCATCCTACACTGAGGAAGTATGTATACGGATATTGTAAAGCGGAAATACCGGTACTGTTAGGGTACCAAAGAAACGATTCATACCACCTGGTAACTATTTGTGGATACCGACTTTCGTCATCTGAGAAAGTTTCTGATGGTCGCGGTGAATTTGTTGAGTTTGCGGATCGAATTGACCGCTTATACGTTCATGATGACCTCATTGGGCCGTACGCTAAAATGACATTCGAAAAAGAGTCCCTGACGTTGATGAAGAGAAACGATGAGGGTAAATTAGTACCAGCGTCAAAGACCGTGGAAACCTTCACCACTCACTATATAGATGGGATTCCGCATTTTAACACTTGTATCCCCAATATGCTGATTATCCCACTTGACAAATCGATATCAGTTAAGCTAGAAGAAATAAGAAAAAGTGTACGGAAATTCCATAAGTTCTTTGTTCAAATCAACCTTTCTAATCTTGAACTACTAAAGAATTCTCAATGGGAAATTTATCTTCAATCTGGTATTGATTATAAAAAAGAATTCAAAAATTCGGGGAAAACTAACACCATTTCTAAGATCATGGGTGCATCGTTTCCGTTGTACGTCTGGATTGGAAGATTAATTCATCAAGGAAAACCAATCCTAGATATTGTATATGACGCTTCTGATGACAACAACAGCTTTTGTTGTTTCCAATTCAATGTATTTGACGACGAGCATAAAGCAATATTCTATAACTTCATTCTGATGGAGTTGAGGAAAAATCGAAACGACTCAGAATCTAAATTACCTCAGAAACAATCAAAGGATTCATTAAGCAGACGGCATATCAATTTCATGATATTAGCACTTATCTATGATGGTCTAGAAATGCAATATTATGGTAAGTTCAATTTAGCAAACCAATTAGTTGACGAAATAAGGTGAATTTTATCGACCCAAGCACGCTTAAGGACACTAAATCGCTAGAAACCCAAATGGGATTGAGCCTGAGCCATTATCGTGAATTAGAATCGCAAATAAATGATCTAAGAGGACTGTCAAAATATCATGTCGCATATGTCACGCTGACAGGTTACTATTTAATTTCAACAATTTCGGAATTGAAATTGCTTCTGTCCAACCTTCATAACACAACTGTTCTTTTAGGTGAGGTCTACGTAGTTGTTGTGCTTTTTATGTTCTTGTTAATTTCAATTTCAGTCTCCTCATTCAAACTGATTTTGGTTCTTCGTCCGATTCACCTTCATGATGCCCCGCCACCCTCATATCGTTTTGACAATTTTAAAATACTAGTTAAAGACAAGTGGACTGAAACCAAAGCATGGAACATTTCAACTTGTAAGTTTATTAAAGAGATCGATAAAGTGTGCGTCAAGAACAAACTAATAATCGACAACGTTCATACTCAACATAAACTCTTTGTAAATTGGGCCATTGTGGTCATGGTTGTAGGGTTTGTATTAATGACGACATTAACTATTATTGTTTAAACTATTTCAAGGACTTGAATCAATGGAGAACGAGGAAAGCAATTCTAATTTGATGAACACCCCAAATAATTTAGGGGATAAGGATATGGGACTACCGTCCCAAAATGTTGAGACCTCAAACGATATTGGTAAGTATGAGTACGTTATGATAGGTGGCAAACTGCAACGATTACTAAAATATGATGGCGGAAAGAGATACAAAGGACTGGGTGATAATGAAGATAAATGAGTGTGTTATATCCGTTTAGTTATCTCAATCAAAAAGTTTTACATTTGCAGACCTTTTTTAGGCATGGTACAATTCTTGACAAGAAATTGAACAGTATATAAAATGAAAGATTTAGTATTATCAGGTACTTACCAGGATCATGTCGATTTAGTCAAGAAGAAAAATGAAACTCGAGATTTTGAGATTGAAAGTACGTGGTGGGATGGAGACATCTTCTGCGGAAAGGTCTTGACAAAATCAACGGGACAGGTCGCAGTGTACAAAATTGACTACAGTGATGGACTTTCTAATCAACTAAAAGAAAGGTCTTCATTCAGTTCTAAGAAGAACTTAACGCCGGAAGATGTCGTGAGACTACTTGGTATTAGATTTAACGCTACAAACGATGAGTGAAATTCGTTGATTACGTAGTTCATTAGCCACCTACACAATACTTGTAGGTGGTTTTTTATTTACACATGTATCCCTATAATGGATGAGTGGTATGCTAATATAATTGACTTAGATATTTTTTTGCCTTTTTTCTGGAATCACATTTCGCTGTTCACGCAGTAAGAACGGCTTCCTATTCTTGTTCTAAAATTGATATAATATTCATCCTAAAAACCTTTATTCATAGTTGTTTCAACTATCTTGTCATCTATGATAGGGATACGTGCGTTTATTTAACTACGTTTTGCAAGATTGCTGTTTACTGAAAACTTGAAAGTATTTCATTTAACAGCCATCTTGTCGGGGGAATCCCCGAACCCCTTTTTGCAGGTCGGAGACCTGTGGATGACTAACGCTCAATACCAAAGCGGTCATCCAGTGGTCGATTTCTCAAGGAGGCAAGCTCAATCGACCTTTCACTTTCAAGCAATAGTCCTTGTATCCGTTCTTGGTTTACACCAAGTTTATTAAAGCGAAAGCGCCTTCCTTCGTGCTCTACTCCGTAGAGTTTTCCACCACGATAGTATGGCTCATACTGATTCTCCTTTAAGTTGTCGAACCAATCATCCAAGCCATCAGCTTGTTCTAAGGAAGAGGAAAGAAAGTTGCGTATGACCTCTCGATGAAAGACACCGTTTCGGAGCTTTATTTGGTATTCCTTGTCTGAAGCCTCAAGCTGCTCTCTATGCTTCTTGCCATGATCCGCGAGGCTACTGTAGTGCAATTCAGGGAAATTAATCTGTTGGTACAATTGCAATTCTTTCTTCATGTCTTGGAAAGACTCAATACTCATTCTTTTGTTCTTACCCGTAAGGTCAAGAGGGGATTCAACCAGATGTAAGTGATGATGGTCTGCATCATGATGTGACACGATGAGGTATTTTGAATCCAAGCCTCGAAGAGAAACGTATTTGAGCGCCATGGCTTTCAGTACTTCTTCATCCACATGTTTAGAGTCGTCCGGTGCTAAGGCAATCACCGTGTGTATGAGCTTGATGTTATGTTTATGATGAAGTTGCCGGAGTTTCTCATTGTCCTCGAATTCTTTCACCCAATCTTCGATTGATTGGCCTTTCAAATTCCATGGAATAAGAATGCCCTTGTCACCAAGGGCATCTTCACGCATCACATACGATATCAGCTGCTTATACGATGCCAATTTCCGAGTGAGCGTCTTGAGAATCATTCTCTAACTTTTTGATAAGCTTTTCCATATCACCAATCATCTTTTGCAACATGGTTTTCTTTGTCTCGTCCAGTATGTCGCCCTGAATCAGGGTCAATACTTGAAGTGAGGTGGAAAGGGTAGCCACAACTTCAATCGTTGAGAATTCTAACATCCGTTTTTGGTTCAACTCTGATAAAACCAACGTCTTAAGATATGTAGAGAGACCTTGGCCGAACCTATTACTCTTTGGGACAATGCTTCTCATCTCCTTATCGGTGAATTCCAAGGTGACAGGCGTGAGATTCTCTCTGCGCTCACGTTGGTACTCTCGCAGATAGACCTTTCTAAATTCAAACCTGAGACGATCCTTCGTATCTCGATCAGCGTTCATGGCTCCTTTCATCTCAAGATAATCCCAGAAATTGATTCCTGACTTATACATCGCTCCCAGTATTTGAGTTCAACTTGTCGAGGTCGAGATATGGTATGTGCGTTGGAAGGTGACCCTTGAATTCAACAGGAGGCATCTTCGCATATTTGCTGTATTTGCTGTACTTGTAGTAGGGGGCCAATCTCACTAGCATTGGACGTTTAGAACCACTTGTCAGAATTCCCATGTCGGGGTCGAGGTGCATGAGTTCATCGACCTCCTTTGCGTTCTTAATGACCTTGTGACCTTTGTCGTCTTCAAATTGCCATTTTCCTAATCTTCTGGAAAACTGTCCTGCTAAATCCTCCGATAACCGTCCGAAGGCTATCAGGTTATTTGTGTTATCAAGAATGGTTGTGGCTGAGCCATGATATGTCGTTTGAAGTTGTGCCAAGCTTTGGCAGGCATAGAGGAGCATCACCCGATTTGCCCTACAATTTGAAATGAAAATTGGAAAAGAGGGCACGTACACGGATCCGAATTCTTCTAAAATCATGAGCAAATCAAGTTCTTCCTCTTTGGGGTACTGACTCAATATTTCATCAAATACCTGCTCGAAAAAGCAACTAACAAGAGGCTGGTAATATGTGTCCAGTCCACTCTCAACGAATAGTACCGTTTGAGTGGTTCGAAGGGCACTGAGATCAATATCATCCCTTCCAGTCACTGCATTTACTATTGGATCATTGAAGATTTTTAGCGTTGCTAACACTGTACTTATAACATTGCTTTGAACCTTAGAATCTTGGGCGATGAAGGCTTTGTAAGCGTTGTACACCTCAGGATTATCAATGGTGCTTCGAGCTACGAAACTGTCGACCTGCTTAGGGTTCCCGAGCATTTGAGCGAGCAACTGATTTGTGTAGCCAAGTGTCCTGTATTGCTCGGCCATCAAATCCTGTATTCGCCAGAGTAGAACGCAGAGGTTCTGACCTGAGTTTCCCCAGAAATCGTGATCAGATTGCTTGCCGAAAAGGGCATGAGCCAATTTGTATTTGGCTGTGATGCTCGTTGCTCGTTTCAATGGGTTGTAGCCTAAGCTGTCCATTGAGTTGAACCTGAGAACCTCTACCTTATGTGTCATAGCAAGAAATCCGCTAGACTTCGTTCGTAATTCTCCTTTGGGGTCGAGGACCAGCTTCGATGTCGTATCACTCTGAAAAAGTGATGGTAATAGCACAACACTTGACTTACCCCCACCCGACCCTGAAATCGTGGCAGAGGAACGGTAGCTTGCACTTTTGGAGAGTTGCTTGTTGATGCCAGCTATGGCAACTCCTGTGTTCCACATGGAAATCGTTCCTAAACTTGAATCGAAGTTTCCTTGAAGTTCCTTGCTTCTCTGATCACTAGGTAGCAATGCAAAGAGTACAAGCAGTGCAATGATGGCACCGATGAGCCATAGATTGAATAACAGTATTGCTAAATCCATTGGTTGAGTTTTTTTAGTTCGACATTCGTTTGATGAAAAGGCCAAGGCTTTCTATAAGGAAGCCAAGAGCTTGAAGAAGAAGACAGATCAGCCATAGCAGTAACCGAAGTACTGCTATGGCGAAATCTCTCAGGTAGAGAAGGAGGTGTTTTTGCTGCATCACTTTAGAATTTGAGATGCGTGTCTTTGGCGCGGATCACCACCCTTGCTCCTTGTTCCTCCAATCTTCGTTTGAGGAACTCCGAGCGGGTACGATAGGACGTTTCTTGATTCTGAGTTGGGCGGTAGATGAAGAAGATATGTATGCCTTTCAATTCAAGTTCTTTCGCACCCGGAATCTCATCCCAAACTAACCTGTCGTCTTTCTTCATCCTTTCAAGTGAGGGACTAGCATCCAGCCAATTCCGTTCATCATTGAATTCAGCCAGGTCTGAGAACACTATAAGAGCGCGGTCGTCCGTGGGGTAATCACTCAGACTTTGTAATTCTTGAACAAGTGAACGAATGAATGAGGTTCGGTCGTACCCAATCCGTTCGGACATGACCTCCGATATGGTAGAGGATACTCCCAGTTCAAACTTCTCAATCTGACCCCTTCGGTATTCCTCATCCTTATGTCCCTCCCACTCTGTGGTGCTCCATTCTCCGATGATGCGGTAGGCAGGAAGTTCCAGATGTATCCTGTCCTCAGTCAGGATATCGGTCACTGGACGAATGACTACTCGTCTTGACTGTTTCAATTCATCCATACTGAACTCCAATTCAACGTGCTCGCTGTCGGCGGAAAGTTGGAACTCATTTGTCCTATCAAGTAAATAGGTTCTCCGATGAGTAGGGACTTCTCCGTGGTATGAAAAGATGAAGGATCCTGCGATAGCTAGCATGGCCACGAAGGCACATGACCCAAGTATTGCGAGTATTACATGTTGCGTTTTCATAATCAATCGTTTTTAGTGGTTGTGAAAAATGTCCGGTCCTCAATTCCGAAAAGAGGCTCTGGCCTTACTGCGGTGAAGCTGTCATCGATGCGTTCGCCTTTGTTGCTTCTGCCTTTCAGGTAGAGTGTCAGAAATTTTGAATGGGTTGACCGATGGTGATCTTCCAACATCTGGAACAATGCTTCAGCCTCACTCCTATCCAATTCTCCTTCCACCGCTGATTCGACCAACAGGTTTCTCAGTTCCTGTTGACGGGCTTCTAGCTGTTGCTTTTTCTTGCGCAGTTCGGCTGTCTTCTGATGGTCATGCCATCTTTGACGGCTCACTTGGATTTCTCCTCGGATAGGTTCAGTGAGGTAGTGAGAAGCCCATATAGCCCCGAAGAAAAAGAGGCTCAGGGTCACGAAAGCCATCTCTCCTGAAGTCTCAGTAATTCCTGAGTTTGCCAAGGTTTGAAGGCGTAATTTTGCGACCATCATAAAAAGGCCTGTCATGGTAAGTAGGGTTGTTGCCATGATTGCCACTTTCCAAGTAAGTTTTTCAGTCCGTTTCAGTAATCGGGTCAGCAACTGAATAATGACCAGCTTGGATATATTGAAACCAATCGCCAAAAACAGCGCAACAAGGTAGAACAACTTCAAACTTGAGAAGGCAGACGCATCAAACGCTATTTCGGTGAGAACTAGCAGGTAGCTAAGCCAAGACAGCAGTCGCTTCGATAGCGATACACTATCTGGCGCGGTTTTTCCAACATTAGGATCATTGCTTAGTCTGTTGTTAACGTCTTCGAGATCAGCACCTGTTTCTTTCATCTCGTTCTCGTAGCTCTCAGTTCTCAGTCGTTCTATATCCCTGTTGGTAGGGTTAATCCAACCATGAACCATCTGTAGGAGCTTTCTGTACTCGTACCTGAGACCTTGCAGGTGGATGGTGAGCTCTGGAACACTTAATGGAATCCTGGACTCTGCCTGTTGTAATGCGTTCCGTATGGCTTCTTCTCGGACGTGTTCTGCCTCGTTAAGTAATTCTTGCTTGTGTGCCTCTTTTAAGGCCTTACGTTTCTTTGATTCCTCCTCATGGAATCGATATTCATTCGTTTTCATCGTTTTGAGTTTTTAGAATTAACAGGTGATTTATTGGATTGTGTAGTTGTTGATTACGCTCCATCGGGAGGGTCTCTTACCTGTTCAGTCCGAGCCCTGATCGTTTCCTGTAGGCATGCAGAAGCTTGGCTTTCCGACAAGCCATTGGAGACAAGGGTTTGGAAGAAGCGTATAGCGTGCTGAGCGTCCTTGATGGGGACATGGAGATTCTCAGTCGAAGTGCTTGACAACTTTGACTGGTCTATGTTAGACTTGTTGTAGGTCGGGGTTTCCCGATGACCGAGAAGGTCTCGATTAGTTCTTTTTGTCATTTGTCGGAACTTTTTCAGGCTTTCAAAGTCGGTCGCATCTCGTAAATGCGGCCCTTTTTATTGCCTGGGTTCGGGACAAAGGTTATTTCAGGTTATTCCAGAGAGGCACTAATCAGCTGGGGGGTGTAACTTTTAGTCAGTATCGTTTAATTTTATAGCATCGGCCACCTTTACATGGAAATTTCCAGAGCGACATTACTTGATTTACTTACCTCAAAACAATGGAAGGCCAGAGAAGCACTGGACAGGTTTACGTACAATTTTTATTTAAGAGACATTCTGAAACCTCGGCTGGAAGATTCAAAGCCACAACGGATTAATGTGGGGAAGCTTTGTGTATCAAGGGCGGAGCTAGGAAAACTTGTGGAACATATTGAAGTGTCTGATTGGGGAGAAACCATGTTTCATTGGGTGAAGAATGTCACCATCCCCAACCTGACGACCTTAAAGTTTATTCATAAGTGGTTTAGCAACGGGATTGAACTTCTCACCTATAATCAGTTCTCCAAACAAACAGATCTTTGCTGTAAATACTTTGATGACAATCTAGAGGAGTACGTTCAGCGCATACAGTCGGACAGAGTGTGTCCGTTTACATTCAATGATGTTTTTTCATACGGAATTTCACTCAATTCAAAGGTTCTTGGTAGTAGCAATAAAGCTGGTGATGATGACGGGAGGCTTAAGATCATTACAATTCTCGTTGGGTTGTTAATTGAAAATGGCAGAGCAAGTGCGGGGGAATTGAGCCTGTATTCCGCAGAATTTAAGTTAACTCGGTTACTAAGAAGTAAGCGACTTGATAAAGAGAGTAACCTAGAATTAAAGAGTGAGATTTCGCGATTAAAATCGTTTCGAGTAAGCTCTGCCTCTCAATTCACGACAAGGGAATTCGTAGTGAAGTGGAAGGTGCTCCTGACGCTAAGCACTGCCATCTTCGTGGCACTTATGGCGTATACGTATCGTTCCAACTTCGGATTTGCCGGCTCCGATGTCAGTCTACCAGGTAGTTCCATGTCCACTGTCGCGCTTCCACGACCATTTTCGGATACGTCAGCTCTACTCGATTCTAATTTTTGGGATTCTTATGAAGGCATTCTTCACACCAAAGAATACTTTCTTCGCGAGGATTTTTGCGACTGGATGGAGGGTCTTGAGAGCTTGAATACTCTTGAAGACAAGCTTTACTATATGGACAGTATTGTTAAGGTAAAACCGTTCTCACCCCGTGCTTTTGGAGAAAGAGCGAACATAAAATTTGAGATGAACTCATTTGATGAAGCTTTGAAAGACATTCAAATTGGAATTTCACTCAAGCCATATATCATTTGGGAATACTATATTAAAAAATCGTTCTTTCTCGGAACAAAAGGTCAGAAATGGGAGTCTCTCGTTTGTCTTGATTCCACCATGATGTTCCTACCCAAAGAAACTACGGACTCAATCAGAGCGGAATGTTACCTACTCCGAGCCTTAGCACGTGATAACCTGTCATTTTTAGATTCAGCTATTGCAGACTACTATCGATCTCTCCAACTCTACCCAGACAAACCAATCGCCTATTATAAATTGGGTCGGGTAAATTTGGAAAACTCTGAATTCGAAAGTTCAATTGGCAACTTTCAAACACTTTTAAAGGCACACCACGAAGGAAGACCATTGGATGATGTCAAATTAGAAGACATATATTCGTACGTAGGGCTGGCATTTTATCAAATAGCCAGATATTCTACGGAAACGACAAAAAACAGGGACGCACACATTAATTACTCAATAATGTACTGTGATAGTGCGCTAAAGCTGAATCCTCAGAATATAATGGCCTCTAACACGAAAAAAAATGCAAAAGACTTGTACAAAGGATTAGTTCCTTTTATGGATCCCTTGAAATTGAGAAAATCGCGCGATACGCTCGGGGTAAACTAGAGTTGGGGTGAACTCAAAATTGACTACTAAGCTCACCCCTAAGATTACACGATTATTATCGAATCAGAATCAGTCTCTCATATTGGACCTGAGCCCCTTCATAGTACACTTGCACGATATACATTCCTTTTCCAACGCTAAATAGGTTTACCGTTTCAACACTTGCTCCAAAACCACCTGAAGTAACCAATCGGCCAAGCTGATCAGTAACCTCATATCGAATAGGGTGGGAATTGCCCGAAGTTTGAATAGTGAACATTCCTGTTGAAGGATTAGGATAAATGGATAATCGGTTATCCATCTCATTCGCCTGAACTGATGTTACATCAACAAGTTGGGTTTCGGAGCTACAAATAGTATCTGTATCACAAACGATACATCCTGTAGCTGTTACGACATATCCTGTCTCAAATGAGGCAAACGTGTGGGAAGGGGAAAAGCCTGTTTCAACTGGTGATGAATCACCAAAATCCCATTCTACATAATCAAATTGTCCTGCGTTTGAGAGTTCAAATTCGACATACAATGAGTTTGATATATAGCTATGAAGAGGCCACTCAATGATTGGTGTTGGTGCTTGATTTGATATGACAGAGACTAACACATTATCGATATTGGTACACCCCGTATTAATGTCTGTAACTTCTACGCTGTATTGTGTATCGGTGCTAGGTGAGGCATTCGTTGAACAATTAATTGGGTTTGCAAGACCTGTGGTGGGCGTCCATGTGCAACTAGATGCTGTTGTGACGCTCGTAAGGGTAGCGCTGTCGCCAAAACATATAGATACATCTGAACCCGCATTAACCGAAGGCAATGGAATCGTGGTAACGGAGGTCGGCATACTAGAGGTTTGGCAACCGTACTGATCAGAAATGGTGACCGAATAATTGCCAGATGTTGAAACCGTGAGATTTTGAGCTACTCCATTTCCAGGACTCCATGAATAGCTGTATCCTGACGGGGCAGAAAGAACGACTGAGCCACCATTACAGAACTGTACAGGTCCATTTGCTGAAACTGTCGGAGTTGGAGGTAACGCGTGCACGACAATCGGTCGCGTGGCTTCTGCTGAGCAACCTGTTGCATTAATGTATTCATAGGTAATGATGTGTGTGCCAACACCTGCGGTTTGTGGGTTAAACGAACCGTTTGTCACACCTGTTCCTGAGTATGTTCCACCAGTTGGAGAACCTCCTGAAAGTTGAATTGGATTGGCATTGATACAGATTCCATTGTATGGGTTTAGGGCGACTACAGGCGGTGTGCAGTACATGAGAAGAATTCCATCATCATTCGTTGCGTTTGAATTGCTCATTCCTCCTACTCGAAATGTTCCGCTATTATCTACATGGATAAACTTCGCAATGTCTGAGTTTCCATCCGGTCCATTATATGGAAGATACCACTCGACATTTCCGTTGGTGTTGTCCAAGCTAAAAGTCCCAATATCATTAGTTCCTTGAGCCGTACTAGTTACGGTTCCGTATACAGAAGAGTACGTTTGATTATCTGGAAATAACGCTTCAATTACATCCGTTCCTGTTCCAACAATTGAACGGAACCAGCTATATGAGTAGTCTGAATTAAAGCAGAGTATAAATCCATCAAGATCAATTCCATTGGTTGGGTCAGCATCATAGCTTCCTGAAACGTAAATCTTGCCAAGGCCATCGACAACAATATCAGTCACGTGGTGCTCATCAACTCCAGCATCCCAGTACCAATAGAATTCATAGGTAATAGTGCCATTTATACCTGCATTTCCAACCTTGTACACCTGAATGCTATGTGAAATGTTCTGATTGTCTATGATACCTTCAGCGGCAATGAATACCTCCTCAGAAGAGGTCATGTAGGTAGCGCGTGGTCGTATAATGTCCGAGACGGAATTAGTTGAATAGCCGAAAGTAGGGTTGCCGCCACTCGAGCTGCGAGCCTCAAGTTCTAATTGGATGCTATATGGACCGCTGGGTTGTGCCGAGTGAGACGAATCTTCGCTTACGAATACCATATTTCCATTATTGAAAAATTCAACAAATCTCGATGTCTTATCATAACCCCCTTGGTTGATTTCAGCGTTTATTAACTGTCCGTTCTGATTCAGTATGATGAAAATAGCGTCTCTATCATTAAAGCCCCCATCCGTTTCACCAGCTAGGGCAATACGCGTTCCGTTATTAGAAACAGATACGGAATTGGCTTTGTCAACACCACTTACGATACCGTCATACACGTAATCCCACAAAAGACTTCCGTTGGTTGGGTTGAGTTTAAATATCACGGCATCCTGACTTGTTCCAGTGTTGGTGACTGTTCCAATGCAATACACGTTTGACTGACTATCAATCTCGATGTCAGTCCCGACATCGGTTTGATTTGCAGTTCCATTGTAGCGGTATGTCCAAACGATGCTTCCTTGATTGTTAACCTTAGATACGATGATGTCATAACCTGTTCCTTGACCAATTGATTTTCCAATCAAATAGCTATTTCCAGCCCCATCAACTTCCATATCAATCCATTCATCCTTATTGTTGATTAATTGGTTGTTGTATTTGACTTCCCAATTAAAGACTGGTTGAGCAGAAACAAGACTTACAAATAGGGATAATGCTACGATTAGTGAGAATCTATGTGTCATGGCGTATATTTTCAAATCGAAACTACAAAAAGTAGGCCGAAATATCAGCCTAATTTATCAGAAGGTGCTTCTCACCTTTCGATAATGACTAAGATTCGAGACGAACAACTCCTACAGGCTTTCGGTGAGCGTGTTAGAAGCTTGCGTATTGAACGGAATCTTTCTCAATACGAATTAGCGGACACAGCAAACATTAGTCGGAGTCAAGTGAAGGGAATTGAAAAAGGGGATATTAATCCATCCTTATGTACCATGGCCGTCTTAGCAGACGCATTCAATATCACTACAAGTGAATTGACAGACTTTTAGCTTACTCGCAGAAGATGTCATTCACATCGAGTGAAGGGGTATCACAGATTTTCTAATCGACAGTGAAAAGAAGGATTCTCTAAACTGCCTCATGTTTTACCTATGTTTTACCAAGCAAAAAAATAAGGCTTCCAGATTTCTCTGAAAGCCTTATTCTCACTGTGTTGCGGGAGCTGGACTCGAACCAACGACCTTCGGGTTATGAGCCCGACGAGCTACCAACTGCTCCATCCCGCGATATATCTTCTGGCGCTGAAGTTGCTTTAGCGCAGCCTGTTTTTCTAAGGGGCGGCAAATATATAATTTGTTTCTTTGCTGACCAAATTTTTCACACTCCATTTCCAAATGTCGCACAAGGCCGGATTCGTAAGCATCATCGGTAAGCCCAATGTTGGGAAATCTACACTGATGAACGCACTCATTGGTGAAAGGCTTTCTATCACCAATCCGAAAGCTCAAACCACGCGCCATCGAATTTTGGGCATTTGGAACAACGAGGAGAATCAGATCGTTTTTTCAGACACTCCTGGAATTTTGGATCCAGCATACAAATTGCAGGAAAACATGATGGCTATCGTGCATTCTGCTATCAAAGACGCAGACGTTCTGCTTTATTTGGTGGAACCTGCAGAACCTTTTAACGAAACCTTGATTGAACAGTTGCAGACCGTGAAGTGTCCTGTCATTGTCGTTTTAAATAAGGTTGACCTTAGCTATCAGGAAAAAGTTGAAGGCAGGATAAACGAATGGAAGGAGAAATTGCCCAACGCAGAAATCCTTCCTGTGTCAGCATTGCATCAATTCAACACGGCATCGTTGATTGAAATGATGACACAGCATTTGCCTGAACATGCGCCCTATTACGATAAGGACGAATTGACAGATAGACCAGTTCGATTCTTTGTGTCTGAGATCATTCGAGAGAAAATACTCAAGCATTACAAAAAGGAAATCCCCTACTCTGTTGAAGTTGTTGTAGAAAACTATACCGAAGAGGAAAAAATGGATCGGATTCAAGCCACGGTTTTCGTGGAACGGGAATCTCAGAAAATGATCCTTATTGGTCAAGGCGGAAAGGCCATAAAGCGAATGGGTACTGATGCAAGGCGAGACATTGAAAATTTCGTTGGAAAGAAAGTGTATTTGGATCTGACGATCAAAGTGAGAAAGGATTGGAGAAGTAACGACCGAGACTTGAAAGAATTCGGTTATTCATAGAAATAGAAAATGAGCAATATTGTAGCAATTGTAGGAAGGCCAAATGTTGGCAAATCGACCCTATTCAATAGGATGATCGGTGAGCGTCAGGCCATTGTGGATGAGCAAAGTGGCGTGACACGCGACAGAACTTATGGCAAATCGATCTGGAATGGAATTGAGTTCAACTTGATTGATTCTGGAGGATATGTGATGGGTTCGGAAGATGTATTTGAAGGCGAAATAAGGAAACAGGTTGATATCGCCATTTCTGAAGCAACAGTGCTTCTTTTTGTGGTTGATGTTTCATCTGGAATCATGGGACCAGATGAGGTGGTTGCAGAGGTTTTACGCAAGTCTCAAAAGCCAATTATCCTAGTGGTGAACAAGGTGGATAACAGCGACCGTATTGGAGACGCATCAGAGTTCTACTCCCTTGGCTTGGGCGAATATTTCTGCATTTCGAGTATTAACGGAAGCGGAACTGGAGAATTGCTCGATGAAGTTGTAACCTATTTGACGCCCGAAAAGGAAGAAACCAAATCGGATCTACCGAAATTTGCGATTGTTGGCCGTCCCAATGTAGGAAAATCGAGTCTGACAAACGCTTTGCTGGGTGAGAATAGAAACATTGTAACTGACGTTGCTGGAACTACTCGCGATACGGTTGATAGCTATTACAACGGCTATGGATTTGAATTCACATTGGTTGATACTGCCGGTATTCGAAAGAAAAAATCGGTGCACGAAGACGTTGAATTCTATTCAGTTCTTCGATCTATCCGTGCAATAGAAAGCTGTGATGTCTGTATTCTGATGGTAGACGCAACAGTGGGCTTTGAGCATCAGGATATGAGCATTCTTGGTCTGGCCCAGAAAAACCATAAAGGAATTGTCATCCTCGTAAACAAATGGGATCTGATGGAAAAGGACACCATGAGCACAAAGGAGTACACAGAACACATTCTGAATAAGATTGCTCCTTTTAATGATGTTCCGATTTTATTCGTGAGTGCGCATACTAAGCAACGTATTCATAAAGCATTGGAGACAGCTGTTCAGGTTTACAAGAATCGATTGACACGAATTCCGACCAAGAAACTGAACGATCTGATGCTGCCGATCATTGATTCGAATCCTCCGCCAACGATGAAGCATCATTACGTCAAGATCAAATACGTGACACAACTTCCAACGTATTTTCCTTCGTTTGCATTCTTCTGCAATCATCCGAAATACGTTCGCGAAGACTACAGACGTTTCCTTGAAAATAAACTGAGAGACAATTTCAATTTCACTGGCGTTCCAATTGAAATCTACATGCGGCAGAAATAGCCATTGTAACGAAACTTTTTAGCACAAAAAAAACGGGGCGAAATGCCCCGTTTTTCGTATTCAATCAATTGGCATTACATGTTATAGACGTCTGGAATTGAAATCACCTCATCCAGTTCAAATTCTTTGATCAATTCGTCCACTCGGTCAAGTCGTTCCCAACCAAAGGTTTCCACCTTTTTGTAAAGCTTATCAGCTCTTCTTGTAACGCCTTCACCTTCGTAATAGACTTCAACTTCTTTTTGCTCTGGCTGACGACCAAAGTGTCCGTAAGCTGCGGTTTCAGAGAATATTGGGTTCTTAAGACCAAATCGTTTAACAATAGCTGCTGGCTTCATATCAAACATTCTAGCTACAATCGCTGAAATTTCACCATCAGTCATTTTCTTTCCATCTCTCCACAGTTTAGCAGTCTTATACGTGTTGACATAAAGACTAACCGGATCAGCAACTCCAATGGCATAAGCAACTTGAACCAAGGCTTGGTCGCAAACACCTGCTACAACAAGATTCTTGGCCACGTGACGGGCAGCGTAAGCCGCACTTCTGTCGACTTTTGTTGAATCCTTTCCAGAAAACGCGCCACCACCGTGTGCGCCACGTCCTCCATAAGTATCTACAATGATTTTTCTTCCAGTAAGACCAACATCACCGTGTGGTCCGCCAATTACAAATTTGCCGGTCGGATTAACGTGAAGAATGATGCTTTCTTTCCATCCGCGACCAAACAAGCGTCTTTCTGTTGTTGGAAGTTTCTTTATTATTCGTTTAAGAACGATTTCTCGAACATCATTTTTAATGACTTCGAGCATTTTTTCCTCTTCATCAAAGTCATCGTGCTGAGTGGACACAACAATAGTGTGGATAGACTCAGGCCTTCCTCTATCGTTGTATTCAATTGTAACTTGCGATTTAGCATCTGGACCTAGATACTTCATCAACCGTCCTTCCTTACGGATCTCTGCCATTTCCTGCAAGATCATATGCGACAATTTCAAGGTGATCGGAATGGCATTTTCGGTTTCGCTAGTTGCATAACCGAACATCATTCCCTGATCACCAGCGCCTTGCTCTTTGTGCAATCCTTGACCTTCAACTACTCCCTGACGAATATCGCTCGATTGTTCATGAAGAGCAGAAATGACACCACAGCTTTCAGAATCGAACTTATATGAAGCTTTCGTGTAACCGATCTTTTTAACTGTTCTACGAACCACTTCATCCACTTTCACTTTTCCTTCACCTAACGAAGATATCTCTCCTCCCACTACGACAAGACCTGTTGTACAGAAGGTTTCGCATGCAACTTTTGAATTCGGATCGTGCTTGAGGAATTCATCCAACATGGCATCCGAAATTTGATCTGCCACTTTATCTGGATGGCCCTCCGAAACTGATTCTGATGTAAATAAATATGACATAATGAATTAGGTTTTAACTTAACAAGGTATGAATGTGAAACATTGGCGCAATTTATGACTTTTCCAGAATGCAGAACAAGCATTAGCGACTTCAACCAAAATTAATTTGTGAATTTTCGGAAAACGCCTTCAAGATTTTCGTCTTCCAGTTTAAGTGTAAGCACCAATAGGTTGTTCTCTCTAGCAAATTCCGAAATCAACTTACGAAGGTCTCCTTGGTAATCTGCAACAACCTTATAGGTTCGATTCTCCATTATTTCGCATTGAAGCACGAATTCAATTTGCTTCAGACGCTCAAGCGAAACTTCTCCGTCAAACTCCACAATCACTGATTGAAGTGATGTATGCGACAGCGAATCCTTCATGGTTCTATCTGTCATCAATTTCCCTTTATCAATGATGATGATACGATCGGAGACCGCCTCAACTTCCTGCATGATGTGCGATGAAAACATAACCGTCTTTTCCCTTCCTAAGTTCCTGATCAATTCGCGGACATCTACCAACTGATTGGGGT
This sequence comes from Flavobacteriales bacterium, assembly GCA_021739695.1. Classification (NCBI taxonomy): domain Bacteria; kingdom Pseudomonadati; phylum Bacteroidota; class Flavobacteriia; order Flavobacteriales; species Flavobacteriales bacterium. Next base: position 88,534 of record JAIPBM010000003.1, read on the forward strand.
CCAAACCCGATGTCGGTTCATCTAAAATGAGCACCTCTGGATCATGAATAAGCGCCTGTGCAATCCCAACTCGTTGCTTATATCCTTTAGAAAGTTGTCCGATCTGCTTGTGTTGTTCGCGGCCAAGCCCAGTAAGCTCTATCATCTTCTTCACCTGTTCCTTTCTATTTTTTCCTGCATCATAGAGCGAAGCCACAAATTCCAGGTATTCCTTCACATACATATCATAGTAAAGCGGATTGCTTTCTGGCAGGTAACCGACCATTTGTCGTACGGCCATGGAATCATCAAGGATATCGTAACCACCGACCGTGACTTTTCCTGATGTTGGAGGGATAAAACACGATATGATCTTCATCATCGTTGATTTTCCAGCACCGTTAGGCCCTAAGAAACCCAAAACTTCCCCTTTCTTCACTTCAAAAGACACATCATCGAGTGCTTTCTGAGTACCATAGATCTTCGTTACGTGTTCTACTTTAATCGACATTGAAAACAATTTGGGGTGAAATTAACAAATGACCATCTTGATGAAAGTATCTTTGACCACAATGGCAGAGCGAATTAAAGGCACCGTTATCAGAAGCACCGGAAGTTGGAGCACAGTGATGCTTGCAGATAAGCGCTCGGTGGAATGTCGGTTGCGTGGTCAATACCGTATCAAAGGTTTGCGCACCACAAGCCCCATTTCTGTAGGCGATAAAGTGGAGATTGAGTTGGAAGAGGACGCGGAAACTGGTGTTATCAATACCATTTTCGAACGTGAGAATTACATCATCCGTAAGTCTGTGAATCTGAGTAAGCAAGCGCATATTATCGCTTCGAACGTAGATCAGATGCTGATCATTGCCACGGTCCATCATCCTCGCACATCTTTTGGTTTCATTGATCGATTACTGTGTACGGCTGAAGCTTACAACATCCGCGCTGCGGTATTGATCAATAAGATTGACCTGAACGACACAGGAAAATCCATCAACCTACAAGAAGAATACGAAAACTGCTACCGTTCCATCGGTTATCCTGTTTTCCTTGCCTCGGCACTGGATGGAACAGGAATGGATCAATTAAAAACGTGGATGAGCGGAAAGGTGACACTCGTTTCGGGACACTCAGGAGTTGGAAAAAGCACTTTGATCAATAGTTTGGTTCCAGATCTGAATCTCAGAACTTCCGAAATCTCTGAAATGCACAGCAAAGGAACCCACACTACCACCTTTGCCGAAATGTTTCCGTTGGTCGGTGATGGCTACATCATTGACACGCCAGGCATTAAGGAATTTGGAATGATTGATATGCAGCCTTCCGAACTATCGCACTTCTTTCCTGAGATATTCAGCGCCTCGGCCAAGTGCAAATTCCACAATTGTCAGCATGTGAATGAGCCAGGATGCAACGTTCGCGCAGCGGTGGAATCAAATGCCATCCCAAGCAGTCGGTATTCCAACTATATTAGCATACTCGAGAGCATTCAATGAGCGAATACGTCAACCACATACAAGGCACTGGCTGGGAAGTCATCATTGCGTTTGTGGTGGCAAATCTGATTGCTCAATTCTTCAAGATCCTTACAGTTGCCATCAAGAAGAAAACCTTTAAGTGGACCATTCTGTTTGCTACTGGCGGAATGCCATCCAGTCACAGTTCTACGGTTGTTTCCATGGCCACTTCCATCGGTTTGATAGATGGATTTGATTCTACAACCTATGCATTGGCCGTGTGTTTTGCCACAGTGGTGATGTTTGATGCCGCTGGATTGAGACGGAATGCTAGCAAGCAAGCCATGGTCTTGAATAGGATGATCAAAGAACTGCTTTCGCCAGATAGCAACGTAAGCCGCGTGAAACTGAAGGAATTCTTGGGACACACGCCTACCGAAGTATTGGTTGGCGCACTGCTTGGAGTAGCCGTGAGCTTGGCATTGCACTTCGGGCCAGACTTCCTCTAGCACACTTTTTCCTTAACATTTCTGAACACCAACTTTATTTAGCTTTGCGATTATGGCAGGTCAATTTACCAAAGAGGAATTGGAAGGTTTTACTACCCGTAAGGAGGTAGTGAAGCTTGCTAAGCAGAAAGACATCAATATCCAAAACCACATTGCAAACCGCGAATACGAAATAGAACTGGCCAAACTTCAGGCGCAGCTTGTCAGTTTGCAGCGTTGGGTTTACAAACGGAAGCTCCGCGTGGCCATTCTTCTGGAAGGTCGCGATGCTTCGGGAAAAGGTGGAACCATCAAGCGTTACACCGAACACTTGAACCCAAGAACATCACGCGTTGTGGCGCTCAACAAGCCTACAGATATTGAAAAAGGTCAGTGGTTTTTTAGACGTTACATCAGTCAACTACCAGAACCGGGCGAGATCGTCTTCTTTGACCGAAGCTGGTACAACCGTGCCGTGGTTGAACCCGTTATGGGCTTCTGCGACCGAAAGCAATACGACCAGTTTATGGTGCAAGTGCCCGAATTTGAGCACATGCTTTATGAAGATGGCGTCATCATCATTAAGTTCTGGTTCTCCATTACCAAAGATGAGCAGCGAAAACGCTTCGAATCTCGAATGAAAAACCCACTGAAACAGTGGAAATTCAGTCCTGTAGACATGAAAGGACAGGAATATTGGGATGAATACACTTACTACAAGGAGCAGATGTTCACGAAGACCCACACCAATTTCAGTCCGTGGGTCATTGTAAAGACCAATAGCAAGCGCACGGCAAGACTCGAGAGCATGCGCTACATTCTCTCCCGATTCGATTATGATGGAAAAGATCAAGCTGAAACAGTGCTTCTACCCGACCCTAACGTCATTTTGAGATATTACCGTCACATTCAACAATTGGATATCTGATATGGAAACCGTGAAAAAGATAGAACTTACGGAAGAAGATGTCAGACTGCTGAACTCCAAAACAGGCCTTCGGCAACTTATCCGATCATCCAAGGTCAGCTTAGAAAAAGCCTTGCAGTATGCTCGTTACGACCATAGGCTGAAAGAACTTCAGGCAGAGATGATCAATCTCCAAACGTGGGTAATGGAGAACGAGAAAAAACTTGTGGTCATTTATGAAGGGCGCGATGCTGCCGGAAAAGGTGGCGCCATCCGTAGGACAACCGCACACATCAATCCTCGGGCTTATCGGGTTGTGGCACTTCCGAGACCAACGCACCAAGAGGCCGGTCAATGGTATTTTCAGCGTTACGTTAGACGATTACCCATTCCTGGCGAGATCGTATTCTTTGACCGTAGCTGGTACAACCGTGCGGTGGTAGAACCGGTGAATGGCTTCTGCACGCCTGAGCAGTACAGCATTTTCTTGGAAAATGTGAATGAGTTTGAGAAGATGCTGGTTCAAGGAGAAACCTATCTCATTAAGATGTATTTCTCCATCACCAAAGAAGAACAAGCGTTGCGGTTTGCAGATATAACCAACGATCCACTTAAGCGATGGAAAATGAGCCCGGTTGATGAGCGTGCTCAAGAACTTTGGGATCAGTATACCAAGTACAAGCAGATCATGTTCGACCGAACACACACCGATCTTTGTCCTTGGACCATTATTGACGCGAACGTAAAAACCCACGCGCGCGTTAGTTCCTTAGAGCATATCCTGCAGAGTGTGCCATACAAGAAGTGAAGTTTGGCGATAGTTTGCCCCTTGCCGATCATCATGAAAACAACTACCGTCCTACTCGCCATCGCGCTTTTTGCTTGCACCCTTTTGAATGATCAAAATGCTGCAATTGCTCAGACCTTTTGGACAAAAGACGCCACAAACCCTGTGCTACGCAGGGATACGGTGCTTGCCAATTTACCGCACGACATCTATGCCATTAGCGACTGCTGGGTATTGAAGGAAGGTGCAACTTATAAGATGTGGTATACTGGTGGTGGCTTGAATTATCCTACCGACACCGAATTGCGTTCAAGAATCTGTTATGCCACTTCTTCTGATGGCGTTAATTGGACTAAATATGCTGGCAATCCTGTGTTGGATGTGTCTTACAATGGTGCGTGGGATTCGCTTGGAGTGGAAACTGTTTCTGTCATTATTGACGAAGACGCTCCTGCCGGACAACGCTACAAAATGTGGTATGCAGGTCAGTATTTCAACGAGTATCGCTACGAAATTGGTTACGCCTATTCTGCCGATGGCATCAGTTGGACAAAACATGGAAACCCCGTGCTACAGGTTGGAACAGCCAACGAATGGGACAATGGTTTTTTGGAAGGCCCCTCCGTAGTTAAAGATGGCAGCACCTACCAAATGTGGTATTGCGGTTATGACGTGACCGTAAACGGAAGCCCAACAGACGGAAAGGCAAGTATCGGCTACGCAACATCTACCGATGGCATCAACTGGACGAAGTATGCCAATAATCCAATCATGGTTACAGGAGTTGGCAATTGGGAGAGCGTTTACGTGCAAGACCCGCACGTGATCAAAGACGACCTAGGATATTATATGTGGTATGGCGGTGGATCGGACGACTCGCACTATGACCAACAAGTTGGTTACGCCACTTCGTTCGATGGTATCAATTGGGGCAAATCTCCGCTCAATCCTGTTCTGACAAGAGGAAATCCAGGCGATTGGGACCAATTGGTTGCTTCTTTTCCAAGTGTGATAAATGATGGTGGAGGCTATAAAATGTGGTACACGGGCAAAGACGTTGATCCGCTTCCTGAGAACTCCACAGCGTATTATTGGGAAATCGGCTATGCCACTTCATCTCCCACAGGGATGGAGGAATTCGCTAGCAATCCAAACGAAATGCAGATCTATCCGAATCCTGCCACCGAAACCATTTATATCACCTTTCCTCCTTCTGAAACCGGACAGAAACATCTGCTCATTTTCAATTCGTTGGGAGCTTTGGTGCAAACGGTCAACACGAATCAAGCAGTGCAGATAAACATTGCCGACCTACCAGCTGGCCTTTATTTCATCCAAATGAACTCAGATAACGGCAGTGTGACGAACAGACTGGTTAAGAATTAAGCGTCTAAGCAGCTTTGCCTTTATCCAAGCCAAGACCTTTCTGCAGTCGCGACAGCCTGAATAGAGATAAATCCTCCAGAAATTTAAGAACACCTTAAGCCTAAAAGAAGCCATCAGAACCATGGACGATTTCGAAAGTGACTACAGTGAAAGAATAAATCCCGCTTTAATGACAATGTTGCTTTCTGAAGCGGTGCCTACCATTAAAGATGTGGACTTTCGATATGAAGAGGTAAAAAAAGGGTATTGCAGGTCCGTTTTGCCTCTAAATCATAAGAGCTCAAATCAGCATGGTACCCATCAGGCATTAATCATGGGCATGAGTGGAGATTACACCGGTGGGCTTGCTTTAGCTTCATTGATTCCATTCGAACCAATACTTGGCATTCATGAGATTACTCCTGACAGAGGCATGAGCCTATGGTTAGTGAAATCGGACATGAAATATCTTAAACCATCTACTGACGATGTAGTTGTGGAAGCAATAATTCCAGAAGATCTGGGAGAAGCGATAAACAAACGCTATCACAACGGCCAAATAATTCTTCTGGACGTTGCGGTAACGTTCAAAGATCTAAGAAACACAGATGTTGCCCAAGGAACTTTCCGCTATTACTGCAAGAAGAAAAACTCTCTTGCCCCTGTTTCTACAAGCAGAGCGATTAATGTGATGTTTGAACATCTTCTAAAAACATCGGCAAAGCTAATTGCGCAGTTAAGGTCTTTTGAAAGCAGTAAAAGCCGACCGCTTTTCATAGATGATATTTCTGCAGAAGTTGCCGGAAAGCAAGGAAAAGTCATTGCCGACCGATTCATGGAACTATTACCCGAATTGCAGAACATGGTTGCTGCAAGAACATTCCATTTAGACGAAGCGCTTAAAAAACGCGCTTCTGAAATAAAGAACGTAGTGTTTATCGGAGCTGGGCTCGATTTCAGAATGTATCGCAATCAATCTGATTTTAAAGGCAAGATGATCTTTGAACTGGACCTAGCTGAAATGTTAGCTGAAAGAATTCACACAGAAACAGCACTTCAACTCAAATCATCATCCTTCAACACACCGGTTAAAATCAGCTGTAATTTCATATCCGAAAGCATCTCAGAAAAACTGTTGCACCACGGATTTAACCCTGAGGAACCTTCATTCTATATTTTCGAAGGGTGTTCGATGTATTTCTCGGAAGCAGAAAATCGGAAAATTCTGATGGAAATAAGCGGCCTGCTTCATCAAAATTCAGCAAGTGTTCTTTGGATGGATATGGTAGACGACAGAGCAATCCAGATCACGGAAAAGCTACCGATGGAAATCAAGTCTTTTCTTTCGAATATGGCCAAACTTGGAGAACCTTTTATTTACGGATTCGACAAGGATTCTGAACTCTTTACAATAGCAGACCTTTCCATTGTTGAAAGCGCACTTACCAATGATTGCATGGATATTGAACCAAGTGATGTGTACTCGCTGTATTCCTTTAATCTATTGAAGTACAATCACTAATACACGAGACCTTCAAGGTTTTTAAAGCCTTGAAGGTCTTTTCTACATTCAATTATCCCCAAAAAACAGCTGACTTCCAGTTGAATCAAAAGAGAAAGCCTTGTCGCTTTCGGTTCTATCCAGTTTATTCGAAACGGCCAAGGTCCAAAGCACCAATTCCATAGCGAAGAGTTTTTCAGGTTCAGTCAACCTAGGCGCATATTCGTTTACCAATTTCACCAGCGGTTTGATGCTGAGTAGATTGGCATTGAATTCCTCGTCCGTATCCGTGTAGTTAAGTTCGACCAGATTGCTGCTATCGAACCAGGTGATGATGTCGGTGTAAGGCGTTTTCACTCCTGCTTTTTCAAGATTGGGGATGCGCGGGAACAGCTTCTCGAACTCGGTTACCACCGCTTGATCGATGAGGTGCTTGGCCACTTCGGTGGCTCCCTCCTGCTCTCCTTCATAGACCAACTCGATCTTGCCCGTAATGGAGGGAATGATAGACATGAAATCGACCAATCGGATGGCTGTTTTCTTCTCGCCCGATTCGATCAGACGGAGATTGGCAGCGGCCATGAGGTTTTCCATGGCGCTGATGGTGAGACGGGCGCTAACGCCACTCTTTGCATCCACATATTCGCTATCGCGCGCTTCAAAGGCCACTTGCTCTAAGAGGTCTTTGGCCAATTCGCACATGGCGATGTTGGCACGGTCTGCTTCCGATAGCCGCGCTTCCTGCTCGGTTATCTTCTTGGCCAGCGCAATGCTTTTCGGGTAATGCGTGAATATCTGCGAACCGATACGGTCCTTCAATGGCGTGACGATGCTTCCGCGATTGGTGTAATCCTCTGGGTTTGCTGTGAAGATGAACTGAATATCGAGCGGCATTCTGAGCTGAAAACCTCTGATCTGAATGTCGCCTTCCTGCAAGATATTGAAGAGCGAAACCTGAATGCGCGCTTGAAGGTCGGGCAATTCGTTGAGTACGAAAATGCATCGGTTGGCACGAGGGATCATACCATAATGTAGCACGCGTTCGTCCGAATACGGCACTTTTAAGGTAGCGGCCTTTATCGGGTCGATGTCTCCGATGAGGTCGGAAACATTCACATCGGGCGTGGCCAGTTTCTCAAAGAAACGGTCGGAGCGGTGCAACCACGCAATGGGCGTGCTGTCTCCCATTTCGGCCAGCGTGTCTTTGGCAAACTTCGAAATGGGACTGTAGGGACTGTCGTTGATCTCGGAACCTTCCACGATGGGCATGTACTCATCCAAGAGACTGACCAAGTTGCGCGCAATGCGTGTTTTGGCCTGTCCGCGCAGACCGAGCAGGTTGATATGATGCCCCGCCAGAATGGCTTTCTTCAATTGCGGCACCACGGTATCATCGTAGCCCCATAATCCTTCGAAAGCCGGTTCGTTGGCACGGATCCGTGCAATAAGGTTCTCCTTCAACTCCTCGCTAATAGTGCGCTCGGTATAACCCGCTGCTTTCAACTCCCCAAAAGTGGTTTCCTTCTTCATTTAAATACGTTTGATTCTGTTCTTCTCGTAATCTTCAAATATCATCTGCCCCAAGCCTTTCAATCCTGTCAGGAAGGCTTTGCCGTTGTTCTGCTTGGTGAACATCTCTACAAATTGCCGCAGGTAAGGGTCGGATGCGATCATGAATGTGGTGATCGGTATCTTCAGTTTCCTAGCCTGCGCGGCCTTGTTCAGACACTGATTCACGATCATCTCGTTGAGGCCGTTACTGTCCTTGTAATACTCTCCGTTTGGCAACCGCACACAGCTTGGTTTGCCATCGGTTATCATGAATATCTGCTTGTTGGTGTTGCGCTTGCGTCTTAGAATGTCCATGGCCAATTCCAATCCGGCAACGGTATTTGTGTGATACGGCCCCACCTTCAAATACGGCAGGTCTTTCACCTGAATGGGCCACGCATCATTGCCGAACACGATGATGTCTATCGAATCTTTCGGGTATTTGCGATGGATCATCTCCACCAAGGCCATGGCCACCTTTTTGGCAGGCGTGATGCGGTCTTCGCCATACAGGATCATGGAATGGCTGATGTCGATCATGAGCACGGTGCTCATCTGCGCCTTGTGCTTGGTCTCCTCCACGATCAGGTCGTTCTCGGTGAGTTTCAGGTCGCCAATGCCGTGGTTTATCTGTGCATTCTTGAGGCTCTCGGTCATATCCACCCGCGAGAAATCATCCCCGTAATTGTAGGGGCGGTTCTCGCCATCCTTCTCATCTCCCTGCCCTACTTTCTTGGTTCGGTGGTTGCCCGCTCCGCTCTTCTGAAGTTTCCCGAAGATCTGCTCCAAGGCGTATTCGCGTAGAGCAGATTCCAATTTAGGCGTGAGGATGTTCTTGCCTTTTCCCTTGCCCGAATTCCCCTCCTCGGGGTCAATCTCCTCTTTGATATAACCACGTTTTTTGAGGTCTTCCTCAAAGTCAGCCAGCGTGTATTCGTCCGTGAAAATGTTGTACTCCCTATCGAGTTGATTCAACCAATCGAAGGCTTCCTCAATATCGCCCGAAGTGTGGGTGATCAGCTCCTTGAAAATATTGAACACGCGGTCAAAAGGAGAAACCTCCTTCGGATGGTGCTTACTGAAAATGAAGCCTTTGCTAAGATTGAATTCTATGCCGTCCATTGTGTGCTCAATATACTGCTTCGCTCAGAAGAACGTAGCTTCCTTTTACTTGATCTCTGTGATGAGGTCCGCTCTGCTTTTTCGCACCTTTTTCAGGTTTACGAGCCAATCTTTTTCGGCATTCCGATAGCCCAAGGGCAGCATCACGCAGCTTCTCAATCCCTTTGCCCGTAAACCCAGTATCTCATCTACGGCCGCAGGGTCAAAACCTTCTATTGGCGTGCTGTCAACACCTTGAAATGCAGCAGCAGCTATGGCCATCGAAAACGCGATATAAGCTTGCTTGGCCGCATGATTGAAGTTGACTTCCGCATCCTTTTGAGGGTACGTGCCCAGTAGCAGTTGGCGGTAGTTCTCCCAACCCTTATTCTCAAATTCTCTGATGGTGTTTACCAGATCAAACTGCTTGTTGATGCGATCTGCCGTGTAGGTATCCCAAGCGGCAAAGACCAACAGGTGCGAACAATCCCTTATCACCGATTGGCCCCAAGCCACTGGTCTGATCTTCTCTTTTACTTCCTGATTGGTGATGACCAAAACCTCGAAAGGCTGCAATCCACTGGAAGTTGGTGCTAGCGAAATGGCTTCAATAATGTTCTCGATCTTTTCCTCTGGCACCGTTTGGCCGTTCATGGCCTTGGTAGCATAACGCCACTTCAATTTCTCTATTAATTCCACTTTATGTTGTTTTTCTGTTTGTTCTCAGCTGCTTGCAATTGCTTTGGTCAAAGCTACGGTGCTTAAGCCGCGCTGCTCACCGTGTCTGAACACGGCTTGAAGAGGAATTGTTGTGATCATGGGCAACAAGCCAACTCAGATGCTGCAACGAGTTCAGCATGACCGGACCTTTTGGTGTTCGCACCAAACCTACATACACCGTCACCCTCAACTTGTTTCAGGGTCTGTCTTACCAGTTAAACCGTAATAGATGCTGAAACGAGTTCAGCATGACGCGCTTGTAGCCCCGATCTAAGGATAATACGGATACACGTCTCCCTCTGGGGGTTCGTGTGCCTGTTTCATGGCTTTGCCTTGTAGGCGAAGTTCCTTCATGTAGGTATTGAAGGGACGATGAAGACGGTGTAGCATGTCGGCCAATACGGTATCGGTTTTGGCAGCGTTTAGCATCCATGTGGCCTTAGGGTCTATGCGGCCTTCGTTGTTGCCCAAGCCCGGAACGCGGGTAGAAAGGCGATTGACATCTTCTGCCTCGGCCCAGTAATCTGTCTTATCCATTGGCAGCAGGCTCGGAAAATCGGACCATGCCTCGATGAAGGTGATCTCTCCTTCATTGTTGAAAGTGAACTCTTCGTAAATGGGAACGCGCTTGCCGCTGTAATTGAATACCACGTGGCAGCGACAGAAGGGCTGCTGTTCAAAAAACCGACAATCGATGGTATCGTACTTGGTTGGGTACAACTTGAGCAGGATATCTGTATCGATGAGGTTCCTTCTTCGGTATCCTGTAAGCAGCAACCACGGGTGCCATTCCCAGCGGATAACGAGGTCGGAATAGTAGGGTTTTACCTTAATGGGCACAGACGATTCCATGGTGAGGAAGTACTTGACCCCCTGCTCTATGTAATAATCGGCCGTTTGGCTTGGCACAAGCGTGGTAGATAATGCCGAATCCACATCGGCAACCAGGTACAATTCAGAGCTACCATCGCTTACCGTTTTGCAGGCGCTGGCCGAAACCAAAACCACAAACAATAGGAAGCTGAAGTAGTTGATGGTTGGCATATGCATGGATTGCTAAAGATAACAGCGAACTATGAAATGAGCGCCATCGTTCACAAAGCGGAATATTTCAAGCTGCCTGTTGTAAATGCACGAAAAAATATCTTTGTACTACAATCAATCCCATGAAAACGCACATTTCCATTCTCGGTCTGGTCATCATAACCCTCTTTGCTTCTTGTAAAAGAGACCCCACCACCACCGAACTTCTTACGGATGGCAGTTGGAATATGAAAACCCTGACAATCAATCCGTCCATTACCATAAACGGAGTGGTCATCACCGATTATTACAATCAACTCTACGATTATGACAAGGATAACATTCTGACTTTCAATACCAATGGAATCGTTACCTCAGATGAAGGTCCGCTTAAGGAGTTCCCAAGTGATCCACAGACCAAACAAGGCAATTGGCTTCTTTCTACTTCGGAAGACGTGATCACTGTTTACCTGAACGATGACACGGCTGTTTATGAACTTTCTGCTATTTCTGAAAGCCAACTGACACTTATCTACTCACAGCGAGACACAGCTACACAGATCAATTACACCCTCACCGCAGGATACACGCATCTGTAATTTTAGGAAGCTGAAGTAGTTGATGGTTGGCAGCTGCATGGATTGCTAAACATAGCGTTTTACAACTATGAAAATAGAGCTTTAATACCTGCGTCCTTTCGCCCGAAACCGAAAACTGCAAACCGTGATGAACTTGCGGCAAACATTTCACGCCCTATTTTTATAGTTGGTGTTGTGTGTAGTTGTTTTCTTTTTTGCTTTAAAATCTTTGTAACAGTCGAAGCACCGAATTGTCTTGCTTAAAAACGGTAGAGGCAGTCCGATTAGTAAAAGTCCAATTCCAATTGCCGCACATGAAAACTTCGGTTTTGAAACATTAGTTGAATTACAGTAGGGACAAGTCGTCATACATAGGTTTTAGTGCATTTCCTTATAGCAAACCAAAATAGTACTGTAAGAAGTCAGATACATCATTCTGCGTTCAAATTCGATCTTATACCGTCCGTTATAAACGTGTTCGAAGCTGTCGAGTTGACTTATAATCACAGAGTCGCCAAAGAGTTCCCAATTGGCATTGAGAAAACCATGTCCGAAACCTGGAATTGTTGTTTGACCATTTGGGCTAAACGTTATCTCGTCACGGCAAACACCAGTAAAAATGACGCCCCCTTCTTTCGAAGTAGGGTAGTAAACATCTTCACCGTAAACGATGTAGTCCAAACACCACGGGCTGCCTGTCATACGTTGTGTAATTGTCGGCTTGTTTAGCTGTTTGAAGATAATTCCTGAGGTAATCAATACTGCGGCAACAACCAAAACAGAGAGGCTTGCCCATTTGAAAATTTGAGCAGTCTTTTGTCTGCGAGCAACATCATTCTTGTCTATTATTGTCGAAGTTTCTTCATCTGAAAAACCACCTGCTCTAAGGATTGCCCCCGCCTTTTCAAAATCAGATTTCCTAACCTGAAGCTTCACACCACCGACCGCGTTGGAAACAAAATTGTATGATTGAACCGTTAATTCGTCAAGAACTCTACACTCAATTCCTTCTGCTTCAAGTTTCAGTTTTGCAATTGCAAGTTCGCTGGGGTATGTAAAGCTGACAATTGTCACAAACTCGTTCATGTCGGTTTGTTTCATTTTAGAAACCACTTTGCTTTCAATTTAGTGCCGCGTTTTCAGACGGCTTAACAATTACACACAACTATGAGCTATGAGATATTAGATATCAGAAGACTCAAAGGCACAAAAATCAAACACTAAGACACTTATAATCGGCACGTTCAAAGAGTTAACAGAGGTCACCTACCTCCTATCTATAAGAATCTTCGGTTTGCGTTCGTTCTCATCAAACTTCAACACGTTGATTTCTTCGTTGCTGGCTAGGATGAGCCGTGGTTTTACACGAAGTTTGCCGCTCAGCTTTTCAAGCACCTTTGCTTCTGCATTCTCGCCTTTCAGCAAAGCTTTAATCACCACTTCGTCCAAACCAAGTTCATCGCTGTGCAGTTCTACCACAAAATTGGCTACTTCAGCAATAGCGTTCAGCTCATCAATAATGGCATTGGGGTATAGCGATGTGCCTTTGAGCTTCACCATCTGTTGTTTACGCCCAACCACCGGACCTAATCGGGGCGTATTGCGTCCGCAGCTACATGGTTCATCGTAATAATGGCAGATATCGCCCGTTCGGAATCGCAGTAAAGGCGTGCCTTCTACACCCAAAGGCGTTACCACCACTTCTCCCCGCTCTCCATTTTTCACCTGAATGCCATCTTCGTCCAGCACTTCAGCAAACATCAATTCGGGTTGGATGTGCGCGCCATTTCCTGCTTTGCATTCGGTAAAGGCCGTGGCCATTTCGGTGCTAGCATAGGTCGAAAACAGTTGCACATTCCATTGTTCTGTAATGCGCAGTGCGAGGTAATTAGGTTGCAGGTTCTCATCGCGCACGGCTTCGCCAATACACACGATCTTCTTCACGCTGGTCTTGTTTGGGTCGATGCCATTAGCCAATGCATAGCTAATGAGACGTGGAATGAAACTCGGCACAGCAACCAACACGGTAGGATTGAATCGCATGATACTCTCCCATTGCAATTGCAACGCTCCTGGGCCCGAACGCACCATCCGTGCTCCAAGCTCGTTGGCTCCAAGGAAATACGCCAATCCTGCCATAAAACGTTTATCAATGGTGGTGAGCAATTGAAAGGTGTCGTCACTGGTGCAGCCTGCCAATTTGTAAGAACCCGCTTCATTTACACCCAATCTGTGAAGATCTTTTTGCGTCAGATAAACCGCCACCGAACCGCCTAACGTACCTGACGTGGTTACGATATCGCGGATATCTCCCATTGGCACACAAAGAAAATCCTCGTTGCGACTGGCAATATCATCCTTCTCCGTAAACGGGAAATTCTGAATATCAGAAAGCTCTTCGAGCACGGTTGCTTCTGGCCCTGCCCAAACCAGTTGGTCTTTATAATACCAACTGTTCTTTTTAAGGTAAGCGATGTGTTCATTCAAGGCCTTCAACCAATAATTCTGGCGCGCTAAGGGGCTAGTTTCCAACTGTGCTAGTGGCATGCTGTTAAGTTCTGTTGTATTTTCTTCCGTTCTTGTTCAGAGGCAACCTCCTTACTCAAACTGAGTAAATAGTACTTGCTGGCCTCTTGAAATTTATCTTGTTCAAGGTAAAGATCTCCGAGCATTAAATACGTCACATAACTCTCCGGATTGCTCGCAATGAACTCCGCTTCCAAGGCCTCGTTCCACTCAATATCTTTTCCTAAAGCAATGTTGTCGAATAGCCTATTTTTCAATTCCTTGTAGCGCAGGAAGTGCGTATAATCTTCGGAAGCAAGGAAATTGTCGGCAGGAATGGTGAGGGAATCGCTAGAGATATCAGATATCAGATATGAGATGTCAGATTGAGGTCTGTTGTCTGTCGTCTGTCGCCTGACGTCTGACCGAAAGATTTTCTTGAGGTCGTAGCAAACAAACTCCCCCAATTGAAATGGATTTGTGCTGATCCACAGCACACGCTTCTCTGGTTGAAACACAATACCATGATGTGCCAACAATTGATTGATTGCCTTTGGGTTTCCCATTCCCAATTCTGCATCGTTCAACCCTTTCTGGTTTCGGAGAATATCTACAGATTCCCTTGGATCGATGGGGAAATTGGCTTCCAATAGTTGATTCAAACGCTTGAAACGATACTCCGAATCCGAATTGCGCATATTCTGGATATTGACGGAATCATTCTTAAAAGTCTCACTCTGGTAATGATTGGTGCAAGTCAATCGACTGTCATTCGGTCTGTATATATCAATGCGGTCTGGCGATTTCTCGATGATGGCGGCCGCATGATCATCGGCTGAAGCAATAAGCAATGATTCCGAAACAAAGGTTTCCCTCGATTTGGCGATAGCATAAGCTTCATCAATCGTTCGAGCATATTGAAGAATTTCCCTCGCTAAGAGCGAAATAGGCGTTTTTGCACCATTCGGGATCTCACTTTTGGCAGCATTCAGCGTCACAGTCAATCCGTGCTCATTCATCCCAGAAACCACCCCCATGAAACCGGCCCAAGTGATGCTGGCGAAAGCATAACCACTATCAGGTTTTACAAAGAGAATGATCTTGTCCTTCGCAAAATCATCTCCCATGTAGAAATCGAAATTGCGCCCTACAATAAGCGCTGAATCGGCACTGAACTCGTCCCAAACTGCAAAACTACTGCAGCCCACAATACTCAGATCCTGCAAGGCATGACCGATATCATGTGCTGCGTGGTAATTGAGAATACGGCTGTATTTGTCGCCAATGAAATCAAACTCATCGGCAAATGATTTCGAAACGCCATAGATCTCCTGCTGCAATTCTTCAGAAACATGCTCGGGCAAGTTCCGATTGAAGAAAACCACGCCATATTTCAAGGTTTTCAAAAACCATTCGGATGGAATAAGCTTCCGTATCTGCGCCACGAAGCTTTCCTCTTGAGATACGACCTGTGCCTTGGCTAGGATTCCTAAGGTAAGTCCTCGCTCATAAGCGCTTCCTTCCACATAGGCTTCCCAAAGTCCATTCTCATTCTGCCAATACCAACTGCCATTCAAGCTGCGAACGCCATTTTCGGTCGTCACTTGGCTTTCACCTATGGCAAGTTCCGGTACCGATGGCGGATCCAAAGCCAAGGAATAATAGAACAACTGAAGCCCAAGCCATGCCACAATAAGCACGATCAGCAGTCCAATTCCTATGTTTCGAAGTGTCCTCATCTTGCGCGAACGAAGTTAAGATTTGCCATCTGTTTCAACTGGTTACTTTTGCCTTCAAATTGAAGACAAGCAAGATGAAGAGTTGGATTGAGATAACCGAAGACAGTGATTTTAGTTTAGACAACATTCCTTTCGGAGTTTATGGTAACGGTGGAAAACCGAAAGCAGCCACACGAATAGGCGACTCGGTAATTGACCTAGATGTATTGCTCAAGGCTGGGCTTTTTGCTGGTTTGAATCTTCCTGAAGACGTATTTGAACAGCAAGTTCTAAACGATTTCATCGAACTTGGAAAACCAACTACTAACGCCACAAGAAAGCGCATTCAGGAACTGTTTGCAGCAGATAATGGCGAATTGCGCGACAATGCTGCGCTTTGCGTAGATGCCATTCTGAATATTCAGGATGTAAAGATGCACATGCCAGTGCGTGTAGGCGATTACACCGATTTCTACAGCAGCAGAGAGCACGCCACGAATGTTGGAACAATGTTTCGTGACCCTGCAAATGCCTTATTACCAAACTGGTTGCATATTCCGGTGGGTTACCACGGCAGAGCTTCATCAATTGTTATCAGCGGCACGCCCATTCATCGTCCAAAAGGACAGACAAAGGCCGATGATGCTGAACTACCAACTTTCGGACCTACCCGCCTACTCGATTTTGAACTGGAGATGGCGTTTATCGTTGGAAAAGGGAATGCTATTGGAACAACAGTTCCTGTGGAAGAAGCCGAAGACCACATTTTCGGCATGGTGGTTTTTAACGATTGGAGCGCGCGCGATATTCAAAAGTGGGAATACGTTCCATTGGGACCATTCTTGGCAAAGAATTTCGGGTCGTCCATTTCTCCTTGGATTGTGACGATGGAAGCTTTGGAACCATTCCGCTCGGCCAGTCCAAAACAGGAACCGAATGTTCTTCCATATCTGGAAATGAAAAAAGACCACAATTTCAACATCAATCTGGAAGCCATCATCGAAACACCAGAAGGCGTTTCAAAAACCGTGAGCCATTCCAATTTCAAATACATGTATTGGAGCATGGCGCAGCAATTGGCGCATCATACCGTCAATGGTTGCAACATGAACGTGGGCGATATGTGTGCTTCAGGAACAATCTCTGGCCCAACGCCTGATAGTTACGGCTCCATGCTCGAGATCACTTGGCGAGGCTCAAAACCTGTGGCCATGCCCGATGGAACGGAACGAAAGTTCATTCAGGATGGCGATTCGGTAATTATGAAGGCATTCTGCGAAAAAGACGGTAAACGTGTTGGCTTTGGCGAAGTAAGAACAAAGGTTCTTCCTGCCAACTAATTCAATTGGAAATCTTTACCAATAAAAAAGGCCGAGCGAATGCTCGGCCTTTTGTTTTAAAGTTGATGCTTCTTAGTGAGCAGCTTCTTCAGTAACTTCTTCAACTGCAACAGTGTCAGCAGGAGCTTCTTCAACAACTGTTTCCTCAACAACTGTTTCTTCAACAACAGTCTCCTCTACAGGAGCCTCTTCTTGAGCTGGTGATGAACATGCAACAAAAGATGCACAGAAAATAGCAACTAGTGCGTTGCTGAAAAATGTAGATTTCTTCATTATTAAATGAGTTTGGTTTATGAGGGCACAAACGTAGTAAAAACTCAACGATCTGTTATAATTTGTTAATAAATACGACCTATTTGGTGACAAAATCATCATTTTATATCGGACAGCGTTGTTAACAGCCTCACTTGAATACTTCTTTCTCCCCGTTGCCGTTAGGGCACGCGTAGCTTATACATTTGTCTACATTACATGGTCTGGATAAAACGGATTGTATCTATTCTCCTTCTGCTGTTGCTGATTTCCGCAGCAACCATTGGATTCATTACATGGCGCTACGCGGACGAGATCAAAGCCTACGCACTTGACGCCCTTCGCTCGTCCATTGTAACTGATATATCATTCAACGAAGAAGTAGTCTTGTCCTTGTGGAAGGATTTCCCGCTTATTGCTGTAGAGATATCTGACATCCAAATTGAAGACGCGTTCAAAACGGATACGCTCCTAAAAGTTGACAAAGCCTTTGTTCAGTTCGACATCATCAAGATAATCCAGAACCAGTTTACCATTGAAGGAATCAGAGTGACAGATGGATTTCTTCGGTTACGGAGAAATGACCACGACAAGTGGAATTTCCGCGTGTGGAAGGAGAAGGAAGATGATGGCGCGCCAAGCAAGACCGACTTCAGCATAGAAATTCTGACGCTTGAGAATATTCATTTGGATTATGACGACCGCATGGTTGACCTGAACATTCAATTCCTCTCCGAAAAATCTAAGCTAAAAGGGCGTTTTACAGACGAAAACACACGTTTGGGGTTGAGTATCAAAGGCTTCATGGAACGTCTTAGCACCACTGGAGGAGATCGGATTATAGACCTTTCTCTTAGCTTGGCAGGTGTGCTCAATATCAATTCTAAGGAAAGCATCTACACCATCGAAATGGGAAATGCCATTTTAGCTGGAAACGAAATGGTGCTTGACGCTGAATGGACAAGAATTGCCGAAGGCACCAACATGGAAATGGAAGTCCATGCGGGCAACATCGAACCTTTTGCCTTGTTGCCACATATTTGGCCACAAATGCCCGAAAACATCCAAAAACTGAAACTAGAAGGTAGAGCAGATCTTATCTTCTCACTGAATGGTCCGTTTACAAAAACCAGAGGCCCGCAATTGGATGCAACCATCAGAATGCGTGATGGTGGATTGGTTTTTCAGGAAACGAATGTTTCGGAACTCAATTTCGAAGGCAAGCTGTTTATGAAAGACATTAAAAGCTCCAAGGCAATGGAAATCACGTTCGATTCCTTCGACCTTAGAACGCCTCAGGGAAAAGTGAATGGAAAAGGAAAGCTAACTGATCTTTCCAATCCTTATTTGCGCCTTAGTAGCACCGGAACTTCCAGATTGGAAGAGATTCTGACCGTGGCTCACGTGAATGAAGAAATGGCCGGTACTGGAGATGTTTCGTGGTCCATTGATTTTGAAGGACCATTAGGCCCCGATTTTAACACAACAGTGAATGAATTGAAACAGATGCGTTGGTCTGGCAGTTTGAATCTTTCCAACACCGAAATGCGCTTCAATGCGAACATTCCGACCATTCAAAACCTGAATGCGAAGATCCAAATGCAATCAGGCAAGACCTCCATCCAAGATTGCTCGGGCAAGATCGGGCATCTTGAATTTGATGGGAACGTTGATATTGCCCAACTGACGGACATTTTGACCGATCCGAATTCGAAAATTGCGCTGACTGGAGAAATTCATATCGTAGAATTAGATATCCAACAACTTCCAAAGGAATGGCATTTCGAATCTGATTCTGATGCTGAAAAAGCCAATTCGCGACCTGTTTCGTTCAAGGTTAAAACAGCCATAGACCGAATTGTTTACAACAACTTCAGTGCTACTTCCATTTCAGGAAATCTAGCCATGGAAAATGAGCTCCTTCTGGTGAATGAATTACATTTTAAAGCATTGGATGGTAACATATTAACAGACCTCACATATAGCCCTACATCCAATGGATACGTTCTCGGAATTGCCTCCGAACTTCGGAATATTGACATGACCAGAACACTTGCAGAATGGGATGATTTTGGTCAAAAAGGAATCACTTCCAAAAATCTGAAAGGACGTGCGTCTGCCAAATTGGAAGCACAGATTTTCATGGACAAGGATTTCCAAATTCTGAAAGACAAGCTTAAGGTTGAAACGGACATGGAGATCAGCGGTGGTGAACTCATAAAATTTGAGCCGCTTTTAGCGCTTTCCAAATTCATAAGCGTAGACGAATTGAATGACGTTAAATTCGATACCCTACGTAATCAGTTGAGCATTCACGATGGGAAACTTTATATCCCAAAAATGTCTGTTTCGAGCAGTATTCTGAACGTTCAGGTATTTGGCGAGCACGGATTTGATCAAGAAATGGATTATCACGTTAACCTGCTATTGAACGATCTGCTGCGCAGAAAAGCCAAGAAAAAGGAAATGTTTGATGGACATGAAATTGTGGATGAACGTGGAAAAACACGCTTGTTCCTTTGGGTTAGAGGCAAACCTGGCGATATTAAAGTTGGGTTCGATAAGAAGGAAGTGCGCCAGAAACTGAAAGAAGATTTCAAGCAGGAAGGTCAAACATTGAAGCAATTATTCAAGGAAGAGTTCGGTGGCGCGTCTTCAACCAAGAGCGAACCCGAAGCCGTGCAATTTCAATTGGAAGAAGAACCAACGCAACCCGCAACGAAGGGTGCTCCTGAAAAAGAAAAAACCGAACAAACAGACAAGCCTAAAAAGAAGAAGGGCTTCTTCTCTACCGAAAAGGAAGAAACTGAAACAGAAGGCAAATTTGAGATTGAATTCGACCCTTAAAAACTACATTTACACGTATTGAAAATCCGTTTACGAACGTGAATATCTATTCTCAAAAACAACGCTGGAAACAACTACTGATCGTGCTAGCGCTATGCATTGGTGCAGGCTCGCTGCTTTATACCAATCAGCTTGCAGACCGACTTGCCAACCAAGAGCGGCTAAAGGTTGAACTATGGGCAAAAGGCACCAAGTTTCTAGCTACTTCTACAGATCAGAACACAGATCTGAGCTTTGTGTTTGAGGTGGTGAAATCAAACACAACCATTCCTTTAATCTTAACCGATGGCGATAACAACATCATTTCCATCAGGAATTTTGATGAAGATCGAAGTCAAGACCCAATATATCAAAAGCAGCAATTAGAAAGGATCTTAAACCTCAACGAAGCAATAGAAATTGAGCTTTATGGAGGCACTAAGAATTTGATTCATTACGATAATTCCGACCTTTATTATCAACTCAAATATTACCCGTACGTCAGTTTAGGAATCATCTCCATCTTCATTCTCGTAGCCTACTTCGCCTTCAGTTTTGCGCGCAAAGCAGAGCAAGATCAAGTTTGGGTTGGAATGGCCAAAGAGACGGCACACCAACTCGGAACTCCGCTTTCATCACTCATTGCATGGATTGAATATCTGCGTTTGAAAAATGTTGATTCAGCCACGTTGGATGATATGAAAAAGGACGTGTCGAGATTGGAAACGATCACAGAACGCTTCTCAAAGATCGGTTCGGTACCTGACCTTGTTCCCGCAAATATTGCCGATGTGCTGACAGAAAGCATGGATTACATGCAAACGCGGAGTTCCAAAAAAGTGCATTTCACCTTGAATATTGACGATGTGAAGAACGTTGAAGTGCCGATGAATATTCCGCTGTTTGCTTGGGTAATTGAAAACCTTTGCCGAAATGCCATTGATGCCATGGAAGGTGCTGGAGCAATTGATCTTGTTGCCAGCGTTTCAGGCTCAAAAGTGATCATCGATGTTTCGGACACAGGAAAAGGAATTGCACGTTCGAAATTTGAAACCGTCTTTCAGCCGGGATATACAAGTAAGAAACGCGGCTGGGGTCTCGGACTTTCGCTTACCAAACGAATTGTAGAGCAATATCACAGCGGTAAAATTGTGGTCAGTAAATCCGAATTGGGCAAAGGAACAACCTTTAGAATCACCCTGAATAAAGCCTGATGGCGGGCATTTATATTCACATTCCCTTTTGCAGGAGGGCTTGCCATTACTGCGATTTCCACTTCACAACTAACCTTTCCAATGCAGATCAGCTGGTGGCTGCAATTGTGAAGGAAATAGAGATTCAAAAGAATTACCTCTACGGTGAGACCATTTCGACCATCTATTTTGGTGGTGGCACTCCTTCCCTACTTCCAACCAAGCAGATTGAACGCATCATCCAAACAATCGGTACGTTTCATTCAGTTGAAAACGATCTTGAATTGACCTTGGAAGCCAATCCCGAAGATCTTTCTCTCGAAAAATTGAAAGATCTGAAATCTATTGGAATCAACCGATTGAGCTTGGGAACACAATCATTTATCGATGCAGAGCTGAAATGGATGAATCGAATGCACACAGCCGAACAGGCAATTGAATGCATTAAGGTGGCCCAACAAATTGGATTCGACAACATCAGCATTGATCTGATTTTTGGTCTCCCAAGCCAATCGGTCAAAGACTGGAACTTCAATCTGGCAACAGCTTTGAGTTTGAATGTTCAGCATATTTCAAGTTATGGGCTTACTATTGAAGCTAAGACTGTACTCGGAAATCGCGTGAAGAAAGGAACGCAAGAAGCACCAGACGATGAAGTTGCAGCTGAATTCTTCAGAATGAATATGGAGTTTTTTCCAAGCAACGGATTTGAGCATTACGAGATCAGCAATTTTGCCAAGGAAGGTTTCATTTCACGCCATAATTCATCGTATTGGAGAGGCGTTCCATATTTAGGTTTAGGTCCGTCTGCTCACTCATTCAACGGTACCTCAAGGCAATGGAATGTACGCAGTAATGCAGCTTATCTGAATTCAATTTCTACTGAAAAGACCTTCTTCAAAACCGAAGAATTGTCTGAGATCGATCGATTGAATGAACAGATCATGATCGGACTTCGGACCAAATGGGGCGTTGAAAAGGCCAAGATGGAACAGATTCGATCTGACAGTTGGAAAATCCTTGTTTCTGAGGTCGCGAGGCAAGAACCTGAAAATTATATTGTGGATGAATCCACAATTAGACTTTCTGAAATCGGCAAACTGTTTTCCGACAAGCTTACTTCAGATCTTTTCTTCGATTAACAAATTTACCTTTGGGCAGCTATGGAATTTCTGAAGAACAATAAAGAGGTACTACTGTTTTTGGGCAAGCTTTCTGCCTTGTGTGCTTTTTATTTCCTGTGGTTCAGCCCCAATGTTTGGCAACTACCAGTAATAAGTACGCTCTACGGTTATTACATCCACTACACGCTTCTCTATCTTATAGAACCAAGTGTTTGGATCCTTCGATTGTTAGGGTATGGTGCTGATGTAATCAACCTCAGGAATATCGACCTGCATGATCTTACCTACAATATTCATATCAGAAATTTCTGCCTTGGAACAGATATGATGTTTTCCCTCGCTGCACTTATCGTTTCTTTTCCTGGAAAATGGCTTGATCGCTTCTGGTTCATTCCGCTTGGATTGATTGGCATACAGATTATAAATATTGCGCGAATTGTCGGGTTGTGCATTTCTCTCATCCTATTGAAAAACGGAAACTTTGTGGACCACCACGATGTCTTTAATGTAGTTGCCGTCATTTTCATCTTTTTCATGTTCACCTTATGGGTAAAGCGATATGAAAAAGAACCTGCTTGTTAAAGCAGGTTCTCGTTGATAGCTACGCGAACCAGTTCTGCGAAATTTCCACATCGGGAACGGTTCAGCATATTCTTTCGGTGGTTGGTAACTGTATGGTTGCTTAGAAAAAGTTTCTCTGCAATTTCCCTCGATGAGCACCCGAACGAAATCAATTGTAGGATTTCAATTTCACGTTCAGAGAGCACAGAGGCCGTTTTACCGTAGTTGGTTGCAGGTAACTTGATGATCACTGTAGAACCTGTTTCTCTGCTGATGCGTAATGAACGAATCCATTCTTTGTGGCGCATGTCCAGAATATCTTCTGGAGAAGGCCTTTTTGTTCGAGGGTCTCTCATGGCTTTCTACTTGCCATCATTGAACTTGAACCCACTTCGCTGCTCCGTGCCAATTGAACCTGTTGTGCACTTATCTTCTCGATGACGGAGCGTTTGTGCTGGATGGATGCCAATGGAATACAGCTCATGTAGTTCCTGTATGCATCGATCGACTTTTTAGCAGCTCCAGTGTGAGCGTAAGATTCTGCCAGCAAGTACCAGACATTGGCCGGAGAAGTCTCGTCATTCACATCTCCATAAGCGTGGTAGAAATTGTACTTCTTAGAAGCTTCCTCAAGCAGACGAACCGTTTTTCCCCCGAAGTTTCCCTCTTTGATCCTACTCATGGCAAGCAGATATTGAACTTGCCCATGTGTGCGGTCTGATTCATTCAGTTGTGTTAGCAACGGAGTGGCTTCGGCATAGTTTCCATTCAAAATGGCCGCAAATGCCTGGTTGAATACTTGTTCGAATTTGTATTGGCTCATTTGCGCAATAGCTGAGTACGAACTGGTGATGCTGATGATTACAGCTACAGAGATTTTCATTATCGTTTTCATGGTGTTTGTTTTTATTGTTTGTTAAAACTTGATTATTGGTTCAGTACTACATTCTCTGGTAAAACTTCTGCTGAATTCTCTATTGTGGCAGCTTTGCACTTTTCCATATTCCGATGGATCATGGCGTAAGTTCTGCTACCGTTGTCAGCTCCATTGTTGATGGTTGCGAGGTATTGTTCGTAGTATCGAGCTGCTTTGGCGAAATCCTGAAGGTTTTCATAAGCCTTGGCCAAATGATACACTGATTCGATCGGAGCGCGTTTCTCATCCAGATCCCAGCTTTCGAAATCAACGGCTGCGTGCTTGGCTGCTTTGTTCAGGTAGAAAACCGCCTTTTCCGATGCATCCTGCCCATAGAGATAGCACATTCCAAGCATGTGGTTCACGTTGGCATTTTCTTCCGAGTTTGCTCGCACTTCAAGTAACTTGGCCGCTGCCTTGTCGAAATCCAGTCTATCCATATCCAGCATCGCTTGTCTTAGCATGATCCGATACTTTAATGGATCAGGTTGTGCCGATGCTACTATCGATACACTTAGCGTTATCAGCATGAACAGCACGATGATCGCATTCATGGTTCGGTCAGAGATGCCATCGTCATCACCGATCTTTGGTCGTGGAGATTCCTCTACTGTTGTTTGAGTGGCCTTAAGGCTTACACTCCATTTTTCATTTTCTTTTAAGGTTTTCATGATTAAGAGTTTTTGAGTGTTTCAGTTGTTTGACTTGTGGTACCTGTGTTTTGAATTCGAGGTCAAACATACCGGGGCGGCAAGCCCTGCTCCTAACCAACTTTTTTCAGGTTTTAGGAATTCTGAGCCTGTTGTTTGTCGAAATAGCCTTTTTCAGTCATTGAATCAAACGACTGATTATCAATTGATTAATCACTTTGGAATAGCTAAAAACAACTAGTGAACGTTAGGAATTGAGAAGCCCAACGAAAGCCGTATTTTGCAGGTAAATTCTTTGATAATGGCGGCCCAAGACGAGCTTTTTCTGTTGATCCAATCCCTTTCTCCTTCCGAGAAACGATACTTCAAGGTAAATGCATCAAAGGGTGGTGATGCCAAAAGCAACTACATGCAGTTGTTTGAAGCCATGGATGAACAGAAAGAAGAATACGATGAAGAACTTCTGAAGAAGAAGCACGGAAAGAAACCATTCGTCAAATACCTATCAGCAGAAAAGAAGCATCTGCGCGAGCAGATCATGAAGCAGATGCGGGCGTTCAATTCTAACAGAACGGTAGACAATCGAATAAACGAATTGCTGCAAGATGAAATGTTCTACCGTGATAAGGGATTGAACGATCTGCGAGAAAAGGCACTAGCAAAAGCAAAGGAGCTGGCCACTGATTTTGAGAGATTCCATTTTTTACAAGAAATATTGGAACGCCAAACCAACTTCGTGGAAGAGTTTGAGCAGAAAATCTTGACTGAGCCAGTGATTGGATTGCTGACGGAGTTAAAGCAACTATCCATTACGCAATCCACATATATTGATCTATGGGGCAAGAACAAAGAGATTTTCTCGAACTATCGATCAGGAGCCGATATAAAAGACCCAATGGTCATTCATCGGATGAAGACCTTGGTTGCCGAAGTTGAATTATTAAGAGGCAGGCTAGGTACATCCTTTCGTTTAAACAGAGCTTTTCAGATTGCTTACTCGAACTATTATTTCGTATTCAACGAAACAGAAAGGAACTACGAGCATTTAAACGCTGAATATCAACTTTTTCAGGATCATCCTAGATTTAAAGAAGAGTTAGCTATCAATTATAAAATCTGTTTGGCCAACTTGATCGGAAGAGCTCACTCAGCTGGAAAGCTTGATGTTTTTCTAAAAGGTATTGCTGAGCTTAAAAGCCTACCAACGGCTTCTTTCAATGAAGAAGGTGAAGTTTTTCAAAACGTCTATTTTTCAGAACATTTGCATTATATAAACAATGGAGATTTTGAAAAGGCAGAGGATTTGGTACCTGATATTGAGGAAGGTTTGGTGAAGTATGAAAGCAAGATCAACAAGGCCCGATTACTTTCCTTTCAATTCAACATAATGATCATGTATTTCATCATGCATCGATTCAAAGAAGCTGCAGTTTGGGCTGAAAAGGTGTTGGACGACAAGAGCGAGATCAAGCAGGGAATTCATGTGGTGACCAGAATTCTTCTCCCTATCATTCATTTCGAAATGGGACATCACGACTTGGTAGAAAACCTGACACGATCAGCCTATCGATACCTTCTGTCCAAAAAAAGACTCCACAGCTTCGAAAGATTAATGGTAAATTATTTAAAAGATATGCCGCTTAGTGCTGATTCAGAAGAATTCACCAAAAAACTGAAGGCATTTGACCTAAAACTACAAGCCATCTTTGATGACCCTAATGAGTCCGTGACATATGGAATGGAGGAACTTCGATTATGGATACTTAGTCACTTGGGCAACAAACGAATGAGCTCATTGGTCAAATGAGAGCCTAGTTCTTCCTCGAGAATACATTCACGTTGCAGTGTAATCCAGCTAATCTTTTAAAATCAGTAGACTTAATGAACGTTAATTTAATTCCTTGTTTTGAAAGCTGCCTTTTTACTATCGTCAAAGACTTGCCATATTTGGTTTCTTTCCGAAGCAATATGTTTCCAGCCGCAGAATAATCGGGCAAATAGCAGTGAATACCTGATTTGTAGCTTTCTACCAATCCATTTGCGAATGATGCAATCGTCTCAAGCTCGGAATTGTCATCTTTTATCACCAAGGGCATTGGAACTGTAATTGCTTCTAATTGAACACCTAATTTGGATATAAGATCTTGCTGTAATTTTCTAAAACAAGTGTCTGTAAATAAAACCAAAGAGTCAACCACGGTAACATACATTGCCTGTTTTGATCGAGAATTTACACCCTTCAAATTCTGGAATTCGATATTTGGTTTCGCTAAAAGGCAATGATAAACGTTTGAATCATTAAATCTCGTGCCTAACAACATCATTGATAAATCAAGATGATACATAGGCGCATGGCCACGATAAGAAGCGATGGTGCTGGAGTCAATCGTGTAAGAATGAAATCTCGCACGCTTTTCCTCAAGCCCAAACCACAATATGGTTTTCGTTCCGTTTGACAATACGTACTCTAAACTCTGTGTCACCTTAAGTTCAATCTCCTTTTTAGTCAATTTGTTCCAATTAATTCCGAACTGAGTTAATCTCTCCCTAACTGAGGTACTCGCTGTGTCCAAATAGCGCATCTCCAATTCGTCTCGACCAATTATTATGAACCTGTCAGCAATAATCATGCTTCCTCCCTGTATGTCGCATTGCGGAAGCATCATGGGACCAGTATGACAAACGCATCGAGCCATACTTCCAGCGGCCTGAATCGGAGAGTTTCTATCCGTAAGGAGGTCATTCCTAATAGCGAAACTTTTCAATCCACTTGCTGTGGATGGCTCCAATGCGTAATAGTAATCTTGAATCCAAGAAGCAGTTAACCAATTTTCAATATTTGCAACACACGTTGGATCAGAAGCACAGTATCTGGTCACGTTTGAAAAAACTGGTGGACACTCATTCCTAGTCCTGAAAACATTGAGATAAACCTCATCTATGGTCTTATTATATTCCAGATATAACTCGACAAGAGAATCAAAAAGATCCTGAACAATTTTGTCCTGGTTGGAAAGCCAATTTTCAAGTTTAACATCTCCAGTATATTCTAACGAGCTCAATCTCCTGATTCGTTCATCCAGAAAATAATGTGATTCAGGAAGGAAAGACGCTGTCAAAAGCCTTTTTCGTGCGCCTAAGGAAACAAGTTCGTCCAAGCTGGATTTATCCAAGTTCAATGCTTTTTGCGCACCCAAACTATGAAAAGTGACAGATAGTGAATCTAGTTTATGCTTTAGTTCAGGAGAGTGAGAAAGTGACTGACACCAAGGGCGATTTTGCGCAAGAAAATCATGATTAGTAATTGACGAAACGTTCTCAACCACTGGGATTGCACAGAATTGACCAGCTTCGAGTTTGAGCTTTCTCTTAAGGTTAGTAGGCGGGTTTGGATGTGACAGAGTAGCCCGATACTTCACTAGAAGGTGATCTATTTTTCCGTGGTAGGAATTAAGGACAGTTACAACATCATATTCATCGTTGAACTGACCATGACATTGCAAAGTCATTATTAAAACAAAGGCCATGGAATTGAAAATCCATGGCCTTAGCAAGTTGTTTCTTAAAAACTTTGACATCAATACTTACATGTCCAATGACTAACTCCTAAATCATCTGTTTTCTCTTTTCCAATCTTCAGGTCGTTAACTGTCCCAGAGGTTGCTAAGTATAGAGTTCCAGAGCTAGGACTTCGATCGTTAAAATGAATAAAAAATGAAGAAGAAACTGCTCCTTCTGAACGCGTATACAAATCTGCCAAAACGACTTCCTTAGTTGTCACGCCAGCATTTCTGCCATCTGTTGCTCCAATTAATGCCGGTGAAGATTCACCATGACCGAATAAATCCTTAGTAAAGGAAAGTTTAAAGTCTGAGTATTCGTCAAAATCTTTCTGTTGCGTAACTCGCTTTGGATCTCTTGCCGCAACAGTGCTGATTCTACCAGAATACACCTTTCCTTTTTGCCTAGTTGTAAATATTTCAACACCAGCAAGCTGATGAATATTTGCTTCAAAAACGGGTTTCGAAGTACCACTATTGTCATAAACCTCAAAAATCGCAGTTGCAAAAGCAGGCCAAGTGTGTTTTTCAATTCGGAGACATATGTTGTATTTACTTATATCTGCCATTTCAAGAGATTTAGCCTTTTCTCCACTCTCAACTTCTGGCATACTATCAATCACAGCAAGTCTAATTTGATTCAAAATGGAATCCTTTATAGCACCTTGTTGAATATAGCTATCTTGACACTCCTTTAATTTTCCGGCATCTCCACATCCCGCCATTCCGCCAACTAGAACAACAGCGATAAATAATTTCATTAACGATTTCATAGGTCAAATAGATTTTCAGGTTAGTCTCCCAATATTACCTATTCATCTATAAAAACACAATACCCAAGTGATAAAATGACTGAAAAAGGCTATCGATTTTACGATAGGATAACATTCAGCTACTTCAGTTGCTCAATTGGTAGCTAGTGATGGTGAGTTCGGTGAGTTCCTCCGATAAAGAACGAACGTTGATGGTTCCTTCAGCATTACTGATGCGCGTTAACTGACCATCCTTTCCTTTCACAAAACGCAATCCATCCAATAAACTGGCTTGTTTACTCATTTTGAGTAAAGCTTCCAGCAGTACATATGTCTGTGGAACGGAAATGGGCAACAATAACTTAGATGTTCTTCGGTCGTTTTGCTTCTCCAATTCAAGCTCTATTCCAGCGTCAAACTTCTGTAAGCTGTAGAATAAGGTATCTCCACTTCTACTCTTCTCTGTAGCCGTAATGGTTTCTCCTTCCTGATGCAGCGTTGATGCACAATAAACAGGAAGCAATTCGGTAAGCGAGCCAGTTTCTGAGACTTGGGTAGGCGCAGGTAACTCATTAAGATAACCTCCGAAAATATATCCTTCTCTACCTCTGAAGCTGACCTTAAACCAATGGTCCTTTATCCATCCCAATTGAAGGTCGATGTTTGTCCGTTCTAGTATTTCGACCTGCTTGCCAAACGGAACTTTTGTTACCACGCGGGCATTGGCATCGGGTTGCGAACGCATGTTCAGACCGTTTACGGCCATCACGTTCAAATACTTAGGTGTGTTTTGCGCCATCGCGTTCATACCGATGGCCGAAATGAGAATTACCAGTAGCTTTTTCATGACTTTCAGATTTTGGTTCAATCACTGAACGTCTATCTGAAAACCAATATTGAACGGACTACATCGCTCTTAACATATATTAGATCGGCTCCGCTTTATGGAGTTGCACGCGCAAGGTCAATACTGCGGCAAGCAGCATCAATCCACCGCCAAGCATTACAGCCGAAAGGCGGTCATTATCCAAGACTGATTCCATTACCCAACCAAAACCAAGGCTGGCAATGATCTCTGGTAATACAATGAAGAAGTTGAAAATACCCATATAAACACCGATTTTCTCTTTAGGAAGACTATTGCCCAACATGGCATAAGGCATGGAAAGAATACTGGCCCATGCAATGCCAACGCCTGTCATAGAAAGGAAAAGCATGTTCGGTTCGGTTACAAATTTCACAGATATGAGACCGATTCCGCCAGCTAGCAAGCACAAGGCATGCGTTACTTTCATAGAAAGACGTGTGGCCAACCACGGCAGCACCAATGCAAACAAGAAGGTTATGAGATTGTAATACGCAAGCGTCAATCCGGCAAACTCAATTCCTTCGGTGTATGCCTGAGAACCGTCTTCTGCCATGAACACGTTTCGGGCCACGGCAACCGAATAATAGAACCACATCAAAAACAATCCTGGCCATGTAAAAAACTGGACCAAAGCCACTTGCCGCATGGTTTTGGGCATAGTTGCAATAGAACTGAAAATCTCTTTTAGTGCCACGCCAACTCCTTTGCTATTGGCATTCTTGCTTCTAAATGCTTCAAGATCAGCAGGTGGATAGGGTTTTGTGGTGATAATCGTAACGGAAACAGCTCCGATAAAAGCCACGGCACCCAAATAGAATGAGAACTTGACCGAATCTGGAATACCGCCATCAGGCGAAGCATTGGAAACACCGAACCAATTGCTCATCATCCATGGTAAGGCTGATGCAATTACAGCTCCAATACCGATCATGAAGCTTTGCATGGCGAATCCTTTGCTGTGCTGTTTTTCTGGAAGCATATCCACGACAAACGCCCTGAACGGTTCCATGGAAACGTTGATGGAAGCATCCAAAATCCATAGAAGACCGGCAGCCATCCAAATGGCTGAAGAATTTGGCATTAATACCAAAGCGATGGAACTCAAAATTGCACCAGTAAGAAAATATGGCCTCCTTCGTCCGAGTTTGGTCCATGTCCTATCGCTCATGTAACCTATGATGGGTTGAATGATCAGGCCTGTGAGTGGCGCAGCTAACCATAGCATTGGGATATCTTCAGGTTTGGCTCCGAGATATTCGTAAATGGCGCTCATGTTGGCCATTTGCAATCCCCAACCGAACTGAATTCCCATAAAACCGAAACTCATGTTCCATATCTGCCAAAAAGAAAGGGTAGGTTTTGTCTGTGTATTCATGCTTAAAACGACTTAGTGTAAATGTAACACTTTGGGTCATTGAGCAACAACTGGCAAATTTGCTGGCATCCACTATTTCTTAGCTACGAATCGTAAAAAAACGTGCGTGATCATATACCTTTGATTCATGTCTGATAACATGCCAGCGATAGACCCAGAGAAGGAGAAACAGGATATTCTCAAAGCGTATAAAAAGCTCCTACGTTCCACCAAGCGACACGAAGCCAAAGGCGATCTGAAAATGATTCGCAAGGCCTTTGATGTGGCGTTGGATGCGCACAAGGATATGCGCAGAAAATCTGGAGAACCGTACATCTATCATCCGATTGCCGTAGCAGAGATTGTGACCTCTGAGATCGGTCTGGGGGCAAAATCGATTGTATGCGCGCTTTTGCACGATACGGTGGAAGACACTGACCTCACCGTTGAAGACATGCGAAGGATGTTCGGAGACAAGGTGGCGCAGATCATTGATGGTCTGACCAAGCTCTCTGGCGTACTCGATATTAAAGAAGATAAAAGCCTTCAGGCAGAGAATTTCAGAAAGATGTTGCTGACCATGAGCAGCGACATCCGTGTGATCCTGATCAAACTGGCCGATCGATTGCACAACATGCGTACGATGGATTCGATGCGCAGAGACAAGCAGCTGAAAATTGCATCCGAAACGATGTACATCTACGCTCCGCTTGCGCATCGATTGGGACTTTACGCCATCAAGACCGAATTGGAAGACCTCTCGTTCAAATACCTTGAACCAGAACTCTACGATGAGATTGTAAACAAGCTACGGGATTCGGCCAGGCAACGAAATAGATTCATCAATAAATTCAGTTTTCCGATCATCAATTCTTTGAATGATGCAGGAGTTGACTACGAAATAAAAGGCCGGACCAAATCGGTCTATTCCATTGCTCGGAAGATGAAATCGCAAGGTGTTCCGTTCGAAGAAGTGTTCGACATTTTCGCCATCCGCATCATTACCAACAGTAAAGAAGAATCGGAGAAAACAGATTGCTGGAAAGCCTATTCCATCGTTACAGATCATTATGTTCCAAATCCAGGTCGATTCCGCGATTGGGTGAGCAAACCCAAATCTAACGGTTACGAATCGCTGCATACAACGGTAATGAGCGAAGGCGGAAAGTGGGTTGAGGTTCAGATCCGTACAAGAAGAATGGATGATGTGGCCGAAAAAGGATTGGCGGCACATTGGAAGTATAAGGAAACAAAGAAGGGAGACGATCAGCCACAGTCAAACGAAAGTGGATTTGATGAATGGTTGAATCAGATCCGTGAATTGCTGGAAAGTCCAGACCCGAATGCCATCGATTTCATTGATGATTTCAAGCTGAATCTGTTTGCTGAGGAGATTTTCGTTTTCACCCCATCGGGAGAAGTTCGAACGCTGCCATCGAATGCAACTTCGCTTGACTTCGCCTTTGAGATCCACACAGAAGTAGGAATGCGCTGCATTGGCGCCAAAGTGAACGGCAAACTTTATCCGCTCAGCTACAATTTAAAAAGTGGCGATCAGGTTGAAGTATTGACCAGCAACAAGCAAAAACCGAAGGAAGATTGGTTGTCGTTTGTGGTAACGGCCAAGGCCAAATCGAAGATAAAACAGGCACTAAAAGAGGAAAGTAGAAGCATTGCCGCTGACGGAAAAGAAATACTTGAGCGTAAACTGAAGCAGATGAAGCTTACGCTCGATCGTGAATTGACCGATAAGCTTCACAAGCACTTCAGGCTTCAAACAAGTCAGGATCTATTCATTAAAATCGCCAAAAAGAGTATCGATTTCAAGGAGATAAAGGAGTTTATCGAAAGCAGTAAGAATGCTTCAAAATGGTATAATGTTCTCCGAAATCGTATTACTGGAACAAGTGAAAGCAATACGGCCAAAACCGAAGCACCGAAACCTAAATCGGCAGACAAAGACAAAGCAGATACGATAGTTATTGGCGATGCCAGTCAGAAAATGGACTACGTGATGGCCAAATGCTGCAGTCCGATTCCTGGCGATGACATTTTCGGTTTTGTGACCATTGGCGAAGGCATTAAGATCCATCGGACCAATTGCCCAAATGCCATCAACATAAGAAGCAACTACGCTTACCGCGTAGTGCCAGCAAGTTGGGCAAGTAAAGACGATCATACTTCTTTCGTCACTGGAATTCTCATTACTGGAATTGATGACGTAGGTTTGGTGAATGCCATTACAACGGTTATTTCCAAAGACTTGAATGTGAATATGAAAAGTATCGCGTTCGAAAGTCATGATGGTGTGTTTGAAGGCCACATCAAGGTTTTGGTGGAAGGAATTCATCACCTCAACAATCTAATTGTGAACCTCAAAAAGGTTAACGGTATAAAGAAGATCGTCAGAGAAGACGAACTGGACAATTAATGGAAGTAATTGCCTCAAATAGAAACGCCAAGTACGAATTCGCCTTTTTGGAAGAATTCACGGCAGGACTACAACTATTTGGCACCGAAATAAAAAGTATTCGGAACAAAGATGTGAGCATTGCCGAAGGCTATTGCACCTTCATCAATGATGAACTGTATATCCTTAACATGCATATTGCGCCATACGAGCAAGGCACTTACAACAATCACGAGCCGAAGCGCGACCGAAAACTGTTGTTGAAATCGCAAGAACTGAAAAAGCTCAGCGGTAAATTGAAGGACAAAGGTCTGACCATTATCCCAACGCGGCTGTTCATTTCAGATAAAGGTCACGCCAAGTTGAACATCGCGCTGGCAAAGGGTAAGAAACTGCACGACAAACGCGACACCATTAAAGACAAAGACGTGAAGCGCGAAATTGATCGCGCCATGAAGCGCTGATCTTTAACACAATCGATCATCTGAGATTGATGGTTTAAGGTCTATTGAGCCTTATCATCCAACATCGGCACAAAACGGAAGCTGCCATGATCGGCAGTGATCAATTCCCCGTTGGCTTTCTTTGTGATGGTCTTCATGATTTCTTCATCACCATTCGAAACAGGAATGACCATGATTCCATCTGGCTTCAGCTGTTCCAACAATCCTTCGGGAATAATAGGTGCTCCAGCAGTAATGATAATGCGATCGTAAGGTGCCCAAACAGGTACACCAAGATTGCCATCTCCGAAAAAAGTCTTTACCTGATAGCCGAGCTTCGGTAGTAATTTACTTGTTCTATCAAACAGCTCTTTAATTCTTTCGATGCTGAAAACCTTCGCTCCCATTTCTTGAAGAACGGACGCCTGATAACCGGAGCCAGTACCGATTTCAAGCACCTTCATTCCGCGCTTTATCTGTAACAGTTCGCTTTGCACAGCCACCGTGTAAGGCTGCGATATGGTCTGACCTGCACCAATGCTGAATGGTCTGTCTTCATACGCATACTGTTCAAATGCACTGTTCAAGAACAAATGTCGAGGCACATTCCCAATTGCCTTCAGAACATTCTCATCCTTAATTCCTTTTTCTCTAAGGTGCTCAATCAGCTTCCTTCTATTTCCTTGCTGTTTATGAGAATCCTTGACCAATTGAGATGTTAAATTTTGAATGTTGAAAAGAGAATTTCCCGCTGAATATCGGGGCGGCTAAATGTAATAATTTGCAGGTGTTCTAATTTAAAACGAAGTCTGAATTTCAATGGAAAACCTTAAGGTCGGGGTACTAGGTGCTGGGCATCTTGGAAAGATTCACATCAAGCTGCTCTTAGAGACCGAAGGATTTGACCTCGTTGGTTTTTACGATCCTGATAAAAAACAGGCCGACTTTGCAAATGAACAATTCGGCATCAAAGCGTTTTCCAGCATCGAAGAACTGATTGATGCCGTTGATGTGGTAGACGTGGTCACTCCTACTCTTTCTCACTACGACTGTGCTTCGCTGGCACTTAGAAATTCGAAACACGTTTTCATCGAAAAACCTGTAACCAACACCTTAGAAGAAGCCGAAGCGTTGATGAAATTGGCTGAAGAAGCCAAAGTGAAGGTGCAAATTGGTCACGTGGAGCGCTTCAATCCAGCGTTTCTTGCCAGCAAACCATTCATCAAAAATCCGATGTTCATTGAATGCCATCGCTTGGCGCAGTTCAACCCGCGTGGAACAGATGTTCCTGTCGTAATGGACCTTATGATCCATGATCTGGACATCATTCTGAGCTTGGTTAAATCGAACGTGAAACGCATCAGTGCGAGTGGTGTTTCTGTGGTAAGTAACACGCCAGATATTGCCAATGCGCGCATCGAGTTTGGAAATGGTTGCGTGGCCAACATTACTGCAAGCAGAATTTCGTTGAAGAATATGCGTAAAACACGGCTGTTTCAGCGCGATGCATACATCGCCATCGATTTTCTAAAGAAGAAGACCGAAGTGGTCCGATTGGAAGATGCCGGCTCAGAAACGAACTCGAACGACATGTTCATTGAATTGCCTGACAACAGCAGGAAAAAGATTCATTTTGAATTTCCAAACATTGAAGAAACCAATGCCATTCACGAAGAACTTCGGTCGTTCAGAAACTGCATTGAAACGGATACAGAACCAGCCGTTTCTATTCAAGATGGCTACAACGCGCTTCAGATTGCCCATCAGATCGTAACCAAGTTGCACCTTGGCACCGATCTTCTTACTTCTGAGATATAATAAAATTACTTT
The DNA here is from genome assembly GCA_021739695.1 of Flavobacteriales bacterium. Taxonomy (NCBI): domain Bacteria; kingdom Pseudomonadati; phylum Bacteroidota; class Flavobacteriia; order Flavobacteriales; species Flavobacteriales bacterium. Next base: position 124,296 of record JAIPBM010000003.1, read on the forward strand.
CGCGTCCGTTCTCGCGCTTTATAATGCAATGAGAAAACGACTACGACCAACCACATATCTGTTCATCCTTATTGTACTTGCTGCCTCATACAGTTCGTGCGACCTGATCAATCCTGAAGAAACGATTCCTGGTTTTCTGAGAATTGATTCTATTTCTCTTGCGACCACAAGTGTGGAATCGGAAGGACATCCAGTTCCTAATTTGGTAGATGCCTGGGTTTTCGATGATGATCAGTTGGTTGGCATTTATGAACTACCGGCAATCGTTCCTATCCTCCGAAATGGTGATGCCAACATCCGTATTCGAGGTGGTATTAAGCTCAATGGTTTGGTTGGTTCGCGTGTTCCCTTATTGTTTTCTGAAGATTATCAGGCAACATTGGAGATGTTTCCCGATAGCCAACTTCACGTAAACCCAACACTTCATTTTCATGATTGGGTTACATTTTCCTGGTTAGAAGATTTTGACAATGTAGGACTATCAATAGAAGCTTCTGCGGGTAGCGATGGAACAACTGACCGTGTAAGCGGTGTAGAAGCCCTTGATGGAAATTCCTTTAAAATGGCACTCAGCGCTGATGAACTACTAATGGAATGTTCGATGACCGGAAACATGCTCGAACTTCCATCTGGAGGTGCACCTGTTTTTTTGGATTTCTCCTATAAAAACAACAACCCATTTGTTGTTGGACTATTTAGCAGCGATGCTACTGGAACGATTCAAACATCACTCATTGTTCTCAATCCATCAGAAGATTGGAATCATATTTTCGTGAATCTGACGGATGCCGTGTCTGCAAACGCCTCCTACACCGGCCACCGACCATTCTTCGGATTTGTACGTGATGAAACCGTTTCAGGCGAAGCTTACGTCTATTTGGACAACATCAGGCTGATTCATTGATGAACCGAAAACTCCAAACTGCCAAGTATCTGCTGTTTGATTGGTTGGCTGCAACCATTACATGGAGCCTGTTTTTCTACTATCGGAAAACGTTTGTGGAAAGCAACAAGTTCGGCTATCAGGTAATGGTTAACGTGGACGAGCGATTCATCCTCGGATTGATTCTGATTCCGTTGTTCTGGTTGCTATTTTATACCGTTTTAGGCAACTACCGCAAGGTTTATCGCAAATCGAGACTGAAAGAATTCTTTCAAACCTTGCTTTCCACGCTTATTGGGGTTACATCCATCTTTTTCTTGCTTATTCTAGATGATGTGGTGGTAAACCACAAAACCTATTATCAGTCGTATGCGGTGCTTTTCGGAATGCAATTCGCATTCACATTCATATTCCGCTTCATTCTTTCCTCCATTACGGCTTCAAAAATTCATAGAAGGGTAATCGGTTTTCCTACGCTGATGGTTGGAAGCGATGCCAAAGCATTGGAAGTTTTCAATGAATTGGATGGACAACGCCAAGCTTCCGGAAACCTTTTCAAGGGTTTTATCCGTGTTAAGGAGCGCGAACTTTATCCGCTGGAAGGTCGACTTCCATTTCTGGGAGACATGGAAAACCTAGAACAGGTCATCCGCGAAAATTCCATTGAAGAAGTGATCATTGCGCTTGAATCGAGCGAACACGCGAGTTTGCAGAACATACTTACGCGGTTGGAAGACACGAATGTGATCGTGAAGGTGATTCCAGACATGTACGACATCCTTTCGGGTTCTGTGCGCATGGATTCCATTTATGGAACGCCACTTATTCAAGTGACCCAAGATATAATGGCGCCTTGGCAACAAGTGACAAAACGGATCGGAGATATTTCTGTGTCCGTTTTTTCGCTTCTTGTGCTTAGTCCTGTTTACTTGATAACTGCATTTTTGGTAAAGGTTACCAGCCCAGGTCCAATATTCTATGCGCAGGAACGAATTGGAAAAGGCGGCAAACCGTTCTTCATCTATAAGTTCCGATCAATGGTTGTGAATGCTGAAAAGCTTGGGCCTGCGTTATCAAGCGACAATGACCCACGAATTACACCTTTCGGCAGGTTTATGCGTAAGGTGCGATTGGATGAAACTCCTCAGTTTTATAATGTATTGATCGGTGATATGAGCCTAGTAGGTCCACGACCAGAGCGCCAACATTTCATCGACCTTATTGTAAAGGAAGCCCCTCATTACCGTCATCTTTTGAAGGTGAAACCTGGAATTACATCTTGGGGAATGGTGAAATACGGCTATGCCGAAAACGTGGAGCAAATGGTAAGACGGATGAAGTTTGATCTGCTTTATATCGAAAACATGAGTTTGTTAGTGGATCTTAAAATTCTGATCTATACCGTTCAAACCGTGCTTATGGGAAGAGGAAAATAACCTCAATTTCGAACTTCTGTTCAGTCGAATTTTCCTGACATCATACTATTTCAACAGTTGTTTCGTACTAAGATTAGATGAAACAAATACTTGTTCTGTTCTTGACCTTTGCTTTATGCCTTCTCAAGGTGATGGGGCAAAATCCGTTGCACCATTCGGTGTACTTCGAACGAGATAAGGCAGAAATCTCAGCATCGGAGATTCAAAAACTGAATAAATTCCTTCAATCAGTTTCAGACACTGCTGCTAAAATTGAATTGATCGGACATGCTGATTATTTGGGTTCTGAAGCGTATAATCTTCGACTTTCAGAAAACAGGGCTAAAACTGTCGGTTCATTTCTAGAAAATCAGCGGTTGGTTCCTGTAAGAATCATCTTATCGGATTTCAAAGGAGAGTCGGAATCAACTCAAACGCCTGATCCAAGCGGCAACCCGCCAGACCGAAAAGTGGAGATTGTACTTCAGCTCCAGCCAAAAAAGTCACCAGCGATAAATGAACTCAAACCCATCGCAGAAGAACCTAGTTCAGAAACTGAACTTCTAACAAGAGCAGAGGTTGGTCAAACAGTGGTTCTCAGAAATCTCAACTTCTTTCCCGGCATGCATTACCTAGTTCCAGAAGCATTGCCAGAATTGGAACGCTTGGCCGAAGTTTTGAAATCCAATCCTAATATGGAGATTGAGATCCAAGGCCACATCTGCTGTAAACTGGATTCGCTTGATGGCTTGGACATCAGCACGAGAACGTATAGTCTTTCCTTTAATCGGTCGAAATACATTTATGACCAATTGGTATTGGCTGGTGTGGAGCAAGATCAAATGAAATATCGTGGTTTTGCGGGCAGCAGACCGCTGATAAAACCCGAACTGACGGAAACTGACCGCTTGCGTAACCGAAGGGTTGAGATCCGAATACTTAAGAAGTAGTTATTCGGTAGGGAATTCGTCTTCAAAATTGAGCTCTACAGCAGAAGAACCTGTCATATCTGAACGCAACTCGATATCGAGTTTCTGAACACCATCCGAAATAGTCATTGTCACCGTATTGGGCGAAATGGTTCCCAGATTGTGTGCGTGCAGATAGAGATATACCTTCTTATAGGCCGAAGCATCAAAATGAACCACTTTCTTATCTGCTGTAATGCTGTACTCTTCTACAATGCATTTATCATCAATGAAGATGGAAACGATATCACCATCAATCACCTGTGCATCCCAAATCTCAAACGTTAACTGATGCGATTTCAACAGCAATCTGTGCTCTCTTCTGATCGGCATAACCCTTCGGCCATTTTTCCTATCAGGCAATTCGCTCACTATAGGATCAGCCACAATCGTATCAACTACAGCTACAACTCCATCCTCGTTCCCGGAAATCACTTTCGTATCAATTGGCTTGATTTTAACAACCTGAGGCACATCTTGCACAGGCTCTGAATATTGAACGATCTCAACATCTGGTTCTACACTTACTGGCTCTGTTTGAACTTCTTTCTTCTTCTTTTTGACTTCTTCAGGAACGTCTTCTACTATCTGCCAAAGTTTTATACTCTTGTCCAAACTGCCAGAAAGCAAATACTTTGGACCACTTTCAAGATCAAAGGTCATCACCGTTCCTTGTTCAGCCCATTGATCTAAAACAAGTTGCTTGCTGTTCAGGTCCCATACATTGAAACGAGATGCATGATCGCCAGTGACCACATATTTCTGGTCTTCTGTAAATGCTAGATTGCTGAACTTCCGAGAACTTGTTCCTGAACGGAAACTCGTTATCAGATAAAAATTAGAAGGATCACGCATATCAACACGCGAATTATCGCACCACGAAAGCAATCGCTTTCCGTCACCAGAAAACTCCAAACAATTCACCATACAACTTCCTGTGTTGTATTCGCGAACAACTTCTCCCGAACTTAGGTCAAGTGCCATCAGGTACTTTCCAGCAGCAAAAATGATTTCCTTGCCATCTGGGCTCAAAACTGCACATCTTATTTCTTCCTGTGGATCTGTATAAATAACCTCGGGATCACCCGTACTCTTCAACGGTATTTTGGACAGAAATCGGTTTGAACCACCGAAATAAACCGTACCTGTCTTTGACGAAATGAGACAAAAATTAACCTTGTTCAAAGGGCTGCTTTCGGATGTAGGGCTAATTATTTGCTGAATGCCTTTTCCTGATGTCGCATCCCACACCTTCACTTGTCCATCTTCTCCTGCAGAAACGAGATACTTTCCATCTTCAGAATAGCGAACATCGGTCACCGAACCATAATGACCTTCCAGTTGCTTCACAGCACCGGTTCCATCTACCTTCCACATAAAAAGTTCCCCACGAGTGCCACCGCTGGCAAAATGAGTTCCATCAGGAGAAAAGGTTACTCTTCGAACACCATGAGAGTGCCCAGTGAAGGTCCTAATATGCTCTAGCTTCAAATTTTGCGCTTCGCAAAATTCAAAACCAATTAAACTGAGTACGTAAAAGATGAATCTCATTAGTTTCCCGACCAATCATAAGTAGTCAATTTTTTATACGTGCACAAATATCAGCGTGCAGTTGTCTTTGCAAATACAATTCCTGTTGCATAAGGGTTAAAACTCACCTTCTATTGTCGCCTTTTGAATGTACTTGCTAAAGTTTCAGTTTTATTTCCACATTTGCTGCTGATGACGAAAGGTATTGGCTTCATGCTTATCAGCACATTTTCGTTTTCGCTGATGCAGTTATGCGTCAAGTATCTCAACCATTTGCCAACGCACGAGCTCATTCTTTTTCGAAGTGTGATCTCGCTCCTTCTCAGCTTAGGCTATCTGTTACCAAAAGGAATTGACCCATTCGGAAACAATCGCAAATTCTTACTTCTTCGAGGAATCTTTGGGGTGACAGCGCTGAGTTTATTCTTTCTCACCTTGCAGCATATTCCGCTTGCCAGCGCGGTTACGATTCAATACCTCTCTCCTATTTTCACTGCCATCATTGCCATTTTCATGTTAGGTGAAAGGATGAAGACAGTACAATGGATTTTCTTCGGAATTGCATTCATCGGTGTAGCATTACTTAAAGGATTTGATGAACGTGTTTCTATCTTCTATTTGGTTTTAGGCGTCATCTCGGCCTTTTTTGCTGGGGCTGCTTACAACTGCATACGTATTGTAAAAGATACCGATCATCCATTGGTAGTGGTATTCTACTTTCCGCTGGTAGCAACACCAATTATGCTTGTGCTTAGTTATTTTGAATGGATAACACCTGTTGGTTGGGATTGGGTTGCCATCCTTTTGCTGGGCATTTTTACGCAGATCGGTCAGGTTTTTATGACCAAGGCCTTGCAAGCTGAGAAGGCTAATCTTGTCACTAGCCTCAAATACCTAGGTTCGCTTTATGCACTTATTTATGGTTACTTCTTCTTCGATGAAACCTACGGAATAGTCAGTCTATTGGGAATTGCCCTGGTGTTGGCTGGCGTTCTGCTAAACGTTGGACTAAGAAATTACTGGGAGAAAAACACATAAAAAGAAACCCCGAAAGCCAGTGTTGTCTTTCGGGGTTTCTTTATCAATTATCACAATCAGTTATTTGACCGTCATTCTTCGCGTTACACGGTCAACGCCATCGGATAACGTATAGACATAGATTCCAGAAGCTAGTCCGTTGGCAGAAAAGTCAATGGTGTTTCTTCCTTTAGCAGTTGAAACGCTACGAGAAATGATGCGATTTCCTAGCACGTCAAAAACTTCAAACTGAACCATCGAAACTTGCTTTTGCAAGTCGAAAGAAATAAGTGTTTGTCCTGAGAAAGGATTTGGTTGATTTTGTACTGTTGCAAACTGCTCGCTTGCATCTTGAATGCCAAGTCCACTTTCTATCACCTCCAAAACTGGACCTTGATATCTGATTCCATCAGAAGTGAAATTGGTATCGCCAAAGGTCTCCAGTAAAGACCCCATATCCGTTACCCACGTATTGTAGCCAACAATATTGGCGATTGCACCTGGATCGAACTTGGCTGCGCGAGCATCAAGAAAGATAGTAAGTGGGTAAAGTCCGTCACTGTTCGGCCCTCCATTTGCTGCTGCAGTCCAATCGGCCGCAGAACCTGTAATGCTGATGCAACCTGTGGTAGAAGAAAGTCCAACCGTTGTATCTCCTTGATTAACCCAATAACCAAAAGGATTTTCAACTTCGTCATACGTAGTATCGAGCGCTGCATCAGTGGTATAGCTTAATCCAGATGGAAGTCCTTCAACGGAAATCAATCGGAAAAAATCAGCGTACACAGTCACATCCAACGGAGGATTACCAGGTGCAAGTTCGATGGACAAAACTGTATCTGCTAAGGTGTGAACACTGATAATTCGTTCCTGATCACCGCAATCCAGGCAAGCATAAACAGGTTCTAATTGAATTGGAAGAAATGCAACTCCTGTTCCAGTGAAGCCAGATACTGGAACACATTGAGCAGATGCATTCAGACCTATAGAAATAGTGAAGATTGATAGTAATAGTTTTTTCATGTGTTAGATTTAAAGTGCTGCGAATCTAATCTTTCTCACGAATTGCGTTGTTGATGTAATCGGTCAACGACATAACCAAAGTTTCACTTTCTACGTTAAGAGTTCGGTGAATAGCGTTGGCGAGAAATTATTAATACCATCAAAAGCTACCAAAAATTGGTTTGAAGAGGCTTGGACACTTGTTTCATCGCTTGGCGTAAAGGAATCGGATTCTCCTTATTTATCGAGAAAGATCGTGCTTACCAATCAGGTAGCGATCATCATTTTTACCATTGCCTTACTTCTAACTACAGGCTTTTTAGCCATTGACTCGCCACAAGCAACCATTAACTGGTTCTTGCTTTTACTGATTGCAGTTTGGGCGGTTCCGTTCTTGAATTTCCTTGGCAACAGAATCCTTTCAAGGCATGTGCTTAGTACGGCACTACCGTTATTCTCAGTCCTATTTGTAGCTCATATTCGTTCCATTGCTCCAGAGTCAGTGCATGAAGCAAGCTTTTACATCCCTCGCTATTTTCAGATAGCACTTAGCTTCATTCCTGTCATCCTTTTTGGTTTTGAAGAAAGGAAACACCTGTTCATCTCGTTCACATTTAACGTACTAGTACTTCTCTTTTACAACCAGATAATGGATGCGATGGGTGCAGGGCTAGGCGTGGCAGAACCGATTATCAAGGACCCGTTCTTTGTAAGCGTATCTTCTGTTCTTGGTTTGATGATCGTTAGCACCGGATACTTTTTCTTGAACAAGATGAACAGCGAATATGAAGTTCAGATAGAAAGTCTGTTGCATAAAACTGAGCAACAGAATCGTAGCATGCAAGATGCAATCAACTATGCTAAAAACATACAGCAAGTGGTACTGCCAAAAGATAATGTGCTTGCCAAGCTAAAAGAGAACCTGTTTGTGCTTTACAAGCCGCTTCACACAGTATCGGGCGATTTTTACATGGTTGAGGAATCTGATGACCATCTTATTTTTTCCGTCATAGATTGTACAGGACATGGTGTTCCAGGTGCTTTCATGAGCATCTTGGCAAGTTCATCGCTTCAACGGTCTATCGACCTTGTGGGTTATAAGCACCCTGAGGTGATACTGAACAATGCCAATCGTCTGTTTCATGAAGACCTCAGCCGCAGTGGAAATCCAGACATTCAGGATGGAATGGACATGGTTCTCTGCAGTTTTGATAAACGTACGAATGAACTTCAATTGGCAGGAGCAAACCTTTCTGTACATGTAGTAACCGAAGGAGGAATTGCTGAATATCGTACCGATAAAGGAGGAATCAGCATGGGTTCGCCCACACGTAACTTTAAAACCACCAGCGTTAAACTTGAACAGGGGAACCTTGTGTACATCAGTTCCGATGGCTACTACGACCAATTCGGTGGCGATCGGGATAAACGTTTGGGAAAACGCTCATTCAGAGAAAAACTGGAGACTATTTCGCACCTACCGATGACAGAACAACACGAAGTACTACTTGCGTTCTTCGAAGAGTGGAAAGGCAGTAGCTTTCAGGTAGATGACGTCTGTCTGATAGGTTTCAAATGTTGAAATAACACCCACGAGCAAGTCCCAAACCATCGATTGTCCTTCAAATAAAATGATCGACAAACTGCGCAACTGAAATACGTGTTTTTGGTAATAGGATGACAAAACTTTTCGTCAAAGTCACGAAATTGGCGTTCATTCTTAACTCTTTCAATATCCATGTCTTTAACATTCGAATTCGCTAGAAAAGCACTTATTGCGTTGGTAATTATTTGTGCAACTGCTGGAATGTTATGGATGGCCGCCAACACGGTTAGCGGAATCTGAATCTCTGTTTTCACTCCTCATTTCATACGTTTGATCGGAAGCTCTGGCCTCCGAGTACGTATTGAACTTCATTGAAGATGAACGTTTGTTAGCTTTATCGCAATCAAACCTTATTCGTATGAAGAAAAGTCTTTACTCGCTTCTTGTTGTTCTATTGATGCTGAGTTCAGTTGTTACTGCATTCAGTCAGATATCTTCACAGCTACAGCAAGCACTCACGGAAAATGCCGGAGAGTATCATCGTATTCGCATTGAATTCAAGAATAATGTGGATTGCTATGCCTTGAATCATGAATTCAAGCAACAGCGGACTCCTGCTTCTGAGCGATCTAAAATGGTGATCACTCAGTTGCAAGATCAAGCGAAAACTTCTCAAGCAGATGTTCTTGAATTATTAAACGGTGAGCTTGAAGATCAAGTCAGTCATATACAGCCTTTTTGGGTTGTGAATATGATTGTTTTGGAAGCCAGCAAAGATGCCATTGAGAAGATTGCGGACATACCTGAAGTGGCATTGATTGATCTGGAAAACTCGCACATACTTCCACACGACCCAATAATTCGGGAAGTAGAATCGCATCAACGAACACCAAATGGTGTTGAGTCAGGTCTTGTTGCCATCAATGCTCCTGCCGTGTGGGCTTTGGGCTATACCGGCCGAGGAAGAATGGTGTACGATTATGACACAGGAGTTTGGCCAACACATCCTGCTTTTTCTGAGCGATTTCTCGCACATCGATATCCTATTGATCAGTGCTGGTACGGCTATTTCAGTGATGTTCCGAACGGAACAGTTAGCGATCATGGCACGCACACCTTGGGCACCATGACAGGCTTGGTTGAAGCAACAAACGACACGATAGGAGTGGCTTTCAAAGCTTATTGGATTGCTAACGATTTCGTGACGTCAACGGTGGAAGCACTTCCTCCTCTTACCGATATGATCGGTGCTTTTGAATGGGCACTTAATCCTGACGGTGATGTAAATACGACAGAAGATATTCCGGACGTGATCAACAACAGTTGGCGCTGGCGCGATGACCCTGACACGGTTCAGTGCGGTGGAATAGTTGTGAATCTGATGAATGCCATTGAGGCGGCCGGAATTGCCAATGTTTTCTCTGGCGGAAATTCAGGGCCAAACAATACAACGGTAAATGCACCGCAACGAATTAACACATCCGAGGTCAATACATTTTCGGTCGGAAGTGTAAATGGAAACAGCCCTTTCCCCTATCCTATCAGCAATTTCTCAACCATTGGTCCAACGCAATGCCCAAGCGGAGGCAATTCAGCACTCGAAATTCATCCCGAAGTGGTAGCTCCTGGGCAAAATGTCCGTTCAGCTTGGGGAACAGATGGATTCAATACAATTTCCGGCACAAGCATGGCTGCGCCTCATGTTTCGGGCGCCATTCTCTTACTGAAAGAAGCATTTCCGTACCTCAGTGGCGAAGAGCTACTTTGGGCATTGTATCTTACTGCCGTTGACCTTGGTGATCCAGGAGAAGATAACGTTTACGGAAGAGGTATCATTGATGTTTATGCTGCATTTCAGCATCTGGCCCAAACAAATACACCAGTAGATCCACTGAATGTAGCTTGGGATCTGGGATTGAAAATGATCGAGGATCCAAACGAAAAGGGATTTACCTGCGATGGTACGATGAATCCGCAAGTTTCCATCACCAATTTGGGCGACAGCATCATTACCTCTATCGATTTTGAATACAACATAAACGCAGGGAATTTGCAATCATTTACATGGACAGGAACACTTTTGCCAGCGCAATCCATTACTGTGAATCTTCCAGCAATTTTAACCTCCGATTATGGTGATCTGGGATTGAGCATTACGGCCAGTATTTCAGGAATTCCCAGCGAGTACGATCTATACAACAACAAGTGGTACCACACCATCAACAGAAGAGAACCTGTATCACTTCCGTTCATAGAAGATTTCGAACACGGATTCTCGCAAAATAATTGGTTCGTCAACAATATTGATGGAGATATGACCTGGGAACCATTTCAAACACAAGGCCTTCCATGGAATGATTATTCCGCTTCAATTCAACTCTTTAAGTATACACCACGCAACAATCAACGTGATGGATTGATCAGCAATGAACTGGTTATTCCAAATACGTCTGATCCAGTTTGGCTTCTATTTGATGTGGCCTATCAGAAATGGACAAGCAGTATCTCATCTCAAGATACGTTTACTGTGAGCGTTTCGACCGATTGCGGAGCAAATTTTGAGAACGAAGTGTACCGTAAACAAGCGGATGAATTGAGCACTGCAGATACGGTTCAACCAAACTTCATACCCACGTTTGAATGGGATTGGAGACGCGATTCGGTGAGTTTGGACGATTTTGCAGGACAGAATATTCTTCTGAAGTTTCAAACGGTCAATCGAAAAGGCAACAACCTTTATATAGATAATGTGAAAGTGTTTACCGGCAGCACAGAGCCAGCATCAGTCGTTGATCAGATCAAGAACGAACTCAAACTTTTTCCAAACCCAACTGCTGGGCTATTGAATATCGTTTCCACTCAAACCTTCAATCCGAAAGCAACGGTGCGCATCTATTCCAATGTAGGCGCGGAAATATCGATTGACAGTCAAATCTCTAGCAACCGAATTGAGCTACGCACGGAATCCTTAAGCAGTGGAATCTATTTTATCCGAATAAGTGACGGAAAGCTGGATGAACGCCTTCGTTTCGTAAAGCTTTAGGAATTGCCTTAAACAAAAACGGCCCCGATAATTCGGGTCCGTTTCTATTAAATGCGTTTCGGATTACGGATTAACATGCTCTTCTTTCACTTCAGTCGCTGCTGCATGTGCAGGACATTTCTTCTCACAAGATGGCGCGCAAGCCTTCTTGTCGCCAGCCGCTTTATCTCCTGCTGCTGCACAGCAAGCTTTCGTGCAACCTGGTTCGCAGGCATGTTTCTCTGCAGAAACTTCGGTTTTTACTGTTGCTGAGTGGTCTGCATCTGCTTTCTTGTCTTGTGCCATAGTAGCAGTTACGCCAACAAACAAGAACATCACGAATGTCAATACAAGGTTTTTCATTTGAAATAGATTTAAAGTTGAGGCGAAGATACCTTCGTTTACAGTGAAAGGTTACGTCTTGGCGACATTACTGACAATTATCAGCACGAAAACTGAAGTTAAATTAATCGTGAATGGCTCTCAGGTACTGCCGTGCATCTTCTATGGAAACCTTTCTTCCTTCGTTGAAGGCCACGATGAAGGCATCTTTAAAACCCATCAAACGAAGTTCATCTCTGCGTTCAATTGCGTTTCCATAGCTCTTATAATTACCTACGGTTAGTAGTGTGAGGTCATCGAGCGGAACTTCCGAAATACTATCAATCATCAGGTAGAATCTCGCTGACTCATCTGGCAACGTTTCTCTATATGCGGCCAATTGAATTCGATAATTCACTTCTCCCCGTATTTGCGCCTTTGGCGATTTCTGGTCCAATGCAACTACTTCCAATGGATAGCGCTCTTCGTCCGTAATGTTCACAACAAACGCATCGGCATAACCAACACCTTTGACTACTTCTAACATTTTCTCGGCTTGAGACTGGAAATTGAAATTGCCAATCACGTACCGATACACTCCATTCATATCCACATAAACTTCCACGTTATTCAAGCCATCAAACTTGCGGGTCATTTGAGGCTCGAGCAGCGCAGCCACTTGCACGCCATAAAGTGTCGATAAAGTGGAGTACTTGTGCGGTTGGGTTTTTATCCGAAGGTCATGCTTCACTAATCGTTCTGGCACCTCCAGCAATTGGATAGTTGGTTCTTTGCAGAGATTGGCCCATTTCCTACCATCGAACAAATAGTATTCATCCGACTTCAAGAAGTCTTCATTGTTCGCAAATGCTTCTTCCAAACGCACCAGACTTTCCTTCGCCTTGTCGCATGCTCCACTTCGACAATATGCCAAAATCATATAATAGAACAAATGTTCTGGTGGTCCAACGCCAGGATTGTCCCATAGCTCAGCAAAGTTCTTATCAGCCATTTCGAACAAAGAAGTTGCTCTCTTTGGATCTTTTCCTACAATTATCAACGAAACACCTAATAGATATCCAACATTCGGATTGAGCGTGTCTTGTTGATGAAGTTCTTCGAGAATTTTAATGGCCCGACCAGCATTATGTTTCGCAATGTAAAGTCGTGCCTGGTCAAATCGATCCCAATACGCTTGGTCTTTCACATCCTGCGCAGACACAGTAAGTGAACTTACAGTCAGCACCCACAGCGAACAAAAGCTCAGAACATACGATTTCACAGCATACCGATTTGGTTACTATGAATCTAGCCAAGTTCTCAGCCGATTGAAGACACTTTTCTATATCCTATCAAGAATGAAATGTGGATAACCTTAACAATCGAAACCTTCATAATCCAGTTCGCATGGTAGTTTGTTTGGAATTAAACATTTCTGATGAGTTCAAAACTTTCTTAATTGCCATTTTCCTGCAAAAAGGGAACAAATACCTTTGCTTCATCCACTAAGCTATAACCAAATGGACATTTTTGAACGCATAAAGAACAACCGCGGCCCGCTAGGAGAGCACGCAAAACAAGCGCACGGATATTTCACTTTCCCTAAACTGGAAGGAGAGATCAGCAACAAAATGATGTTCAACGGTAGAGAACGTCTGGTTTGGAGTTTGAACAATTACCTCGGACTTGCTAATCATCCAGAGGTGCGTAAGGCAGATGCCGATGCTGCACGAGATTGGGGAATGGCCTATCCGATGGGCGCACGCATGATGAGCGGACAGACCCAGTATCACGAACAATTGGAGCGCGAATTGGCCGATTTCGTGATGAAGGAGGATGCCTATCTGCTCAACTTCGGATATCAGGGAATGGTTTCAGCCATTGATGCTCTTGTGAACAGACATGATGTGATCGTGTACGATTCCGATTCGCATGCTTGCATTTTGGATGGTGTTCGACTACATATGGGAAAACGTTTTGTGTATCCACACAACAACATCGAAAATCTTGAGAAACAATTGCAACGTGCCACCAAATTGGCCAACGAGCAAGGAGGTGGTGTATTGGTGATCACCGAAGGTGTGTTCGGTATGAGCGGTGTGCAAGGAAGCCTGAAAGAGGTCGTTGAGTTAAAGAAAAAATATGCCTTCCGACTGTTTGTAGATGATGCACACGGATTTGGGACACAAGGAAAAACAGGTGCTGGAACTGGCGAGCAACAAGGCTGTCAAGATGGTATTGATATCTACTTTGGCACCTTTGCCAAAAGCATGGCCAGTATTGGTGGATTTGTAGCTGGAGAAGCTGACGTGATTGACTTTCTGCGATACAATATGCGTTCGCAGATCTTCGCCAAAAGCTTGCCGATGCCAATTGTGATTGGCGCACTGAAACGCTTAGAACTGCTGCGAAAAAGTCCTGAATTGAAGGACAAACTTTGGACAATCGTAAATGCACTACAGGAAGGATTGAAAACTGCAGGCTTCGATATCGGTAATACGCAATCTTGCGTTACGCCTGTTTACTTGAATGGTACGATACCTGAAGCAACAGCCATGATCGTGGATCTGCGAGAGAATTACGACATCTTCTGCTCCATGGTTGTTTATCCTGTTGTTCCAAAGGGAATCATTTTGTTAAGACTTATTCCTACCGCTGTTCATACCTTGGAGGACGTGAAATACACCATTGAAACCTTCGGTAAGATAAGACAGAACCTCACCGCAGGTAAGTACAACACAACTACCATTTCCACCACTATCTAAGCCATGGCGCGATTAAAGATCTTAATTCCAACCGATTTCTCGATGCTTGCACGCAAGGCAGCAGAATATGCTGTTTCGCTTTCGGCCAATCTTGATGCGGAATTCATCCTATTGCATTGCGATAATGTGCCTCGTCCTTCCTACTCGTTTGTGAACAAGTTGGATACGATTCTTCGCGATGAAGCTATTAAGACAGGCAACGAACTGGCTGAGTCTATCAGAAAGTCTACGGGTATCAATGCCAAAATCACTCCCGATTTTACGTTTGGAGATCCAATCGAAGTATTGGAAGAATACAGCAAAGCCCACAAAATTGATCTGATAGTGATGGGCACCAAAGGCGAATCGGTTATTCAGAACAAGATATTCGGTTCTACCGCATCTGGCGTGTTGGAGCATATTTCATGTCCTACCATTTTTGTGCCTTCGTCTGCTGACGTAAACAGTCCTGAGAATATTGCATTTGCCACCGACCTCACCAATTTGGATGAGGAAATTGGAGAATTGATCTCGTTTGCGCAGTTTTTCAACGCTACCATTCATGTCGTGCATGTTTATCCAGATATGATTGACCCAGCGACCTTTGATGAGGAGAGCACCAAGTTGCAGCTAATTGCAGATACGGACTATCCGCAGATCACCTTCAATGCGGTGATGGATTCAGACATCATTGCCGGATTGGATCAATTCGTTGCCTCCGACAAACCAGATATGATCGCCATGTTCACCTACAAATCAGGAATTCTCGAATACCTGTTCAATACGAGTTACACGGAAAAGATGGCTATGCACAGCCATACGCCATTGCTCATTATGCGTAAAAAGTAAATCGTACAATTCGTGACTAAATAAACAAGCTACCATACACTGACGAAAAGCACTTTTATGTGTGGGCGGATATGATAGATTTGTGAAGATAAAACACTTGAATAATGGCAAATTTTCATTCACTTGAGGTTGTTGACATAAAGCGGGAAACAGCAGAGGCCGTTTCCATCAAACTTCGGATTCCGGAAGAATTGAAGGAAGAATTCAGCTTCATTCCTGGTCAATATGTCATGTTTAAGCGCATGATCAATGGCGAAGAATTGAAACGGTCATACTCCATCAGTTCTTCACCTTCAGAAGGTGAACTTCGAGTTGGGGTGAAAGAAGTGGCAGACGGAAGATTCTCTACCTATGTTAATCAAGAACTGAAAGTAGGCGACACCTTGGATACTTTGCCTCCAAGAGGACGATTTGTGGTGAATACCGATGCCATCAACAAGAAGCATTTCGTGAGTTTTTGCGCTGGCAGTGGTGTCACGCCAATCATTAGTATGATGAAGCACGTTTTGGAAACCGAGCCACAAAGCAAATTCACTTGCTTTTACGGAAATCGCTACGCTTCAACCATCATCTATTTTGATGAGATCAATGCATTGAAGAACCGTTTTCCAGACCGTTTGGAGGTTCATTTTGTGATGAGTAAGGAAGAAATGGGTTCCGATTTTTTCCGAGGAAGAATTGATGAGGAAAAGATCCGCAAGTTCAGCGAAGTGCTTTTCGATCCTGCGGAAGTAGACGCATTTTATATGTGTGGACCAGAGCAGATCATTCACGCAGCTAAAAAAGTACTCAGCGAGAAAGGTGTGGATGAAACGCGCTTGCATTTCGAATTGTTCGGAACACCGAACCCTACCGCTGGCTTTGCCTTGGATCTGGTTCCGGAAGACACCGAAACGGTCAAGAGTCGCATCACGGTTGTGATGGACGGAGACGAATTTGCATTTGATATGGAACCGGGCAACATGACCATTTTGGATGCTGCCGATAAAGAAGGTCTGGACGTTCCTTATTCCTGCAAAGGTGGTGTTTGCTGCACCTGTTTGGCCCGTGTGAAGAAAGGTGAGGTTTCTATGGAAAAGAACTACTCTCTAACCGATAAAGAGGTCGCGTCCGGATTGGTGCTTACCTGTCAGGCTCATCCAAAATCAGATGAGGTGTTGGTAGATTTTGATGATATCTGGTAAGAGCTAGTCGGCTAAAAGCCACGCTTTAGCTTGATCCACATCTGTGAATACCTTCGCAATCTTACCTCGATTTACAAGCACCGTTTCAATGAACATCAATTGTTCTAGTGAATCTGGGTTCAATTCGAACCAAGCAATCTTGTATCTGTAGTTTATTCCTATCTCGTCAAACAGGTCACCATGCTCGTAGCCTTCCATGGTAGAAAAGGTTTTGGTCGAATTGGCTAAGCCTAAAACCTTGTAGCAGTTATGTTGCTTGCAGGTTTCCGCAATCATCGACCACATTTTATGAGCCGTTTCATAACTCTTATCTCCATTGGAAATAACAAGCACAAACGTTCCTTCAAACGTTACCTTGAGCTCGTATTCAGTATGCATTGACTTTAATTGAGGTTATTCTTGAAAAGAAAGAACTTGAACGCTTTTGCCTATTCCGCTTCAGTCGTTTTCTTAGACTTTCTGTAGAGATATGAGTTGAAGATGCTTCTTCTTCCAAAGCGATATTGCTTGTCAGAATTATGGAATTTGATGAAGACTGTCTTCGGAACTCCGAAGTACTCGTAAGTGCTTCCATCCAAGAAGGTCACCTCCAACAACAGACCTTTATGGAAGTAATCTGCAATGCCTGTTTCAGAAATAGTGATGTTGTATTGTTCCAAATTCGCCTCTCGCGTTTCGGGTGCAATGCTTACCAGAAAATGGTAACCATCAATGATCTTTCTGCTCACCGCTTCGGCTTCTTCCGCGCGTTCATCGTTTTCCCTGAACTTGTCCGGATGCCACTCTTTTACCAGATTTCTGTAATTGGTTTTCAATTCTTTAAGCGTGGCCTTCTCTTCCACTCCAAATAATTTCCGGTATTCAGTAACGCGTTTCATAATTCGGTACTCTACTTATTTCAGCGCGCGAAAGTACACTTTACGTTTAGCTATGGATGATTTTGCGGAACAAAGGACAAAATCATCCATGTATTATCTTGACCATATTTGCAGTATGGACAATCAACTTAGCGGAAACCTATTTAAAATGCCAGCAACGTTTGGCAATCCAATAACTTACAGACTTCACCTTGGCGAAGATGAGCTTGTTCTGAATGACCTTTTAGGGAAGAAACTGTCGATTGAGTTTGGAGGTCGAATCAATTGCGTTGCCTGCGGAAGAGCAACGAAAAAGGCGTTCGGTCAAGGATTCTGCTACCCTTGCTTTTCAACTGCGCCTGAAAATGCTGAATGTATTTTGCGACCAGAACTTTGCGAAGGTCATTTAGGAAAAGGCCGTGACCCCGAATGGGAATTACAGCACCACGTTCAACCGCATTACGTTTATCTGGCGTTGAGCAGTGGATTGAAAGTGGGCATTACGCGAGAAACCCAAATTCCAACCCGTTGGATTGATCAAGGAGCTTCATCGGCCATCATTCTTGCCAAGGTTCCACATCGAAGATTATCCGGAGAGATTGAGGTTGCTTTGAAAGCGTTTTACAGCGACAAAACGAACTGGCAACGCATGCTTAAGAACGAACTCCTGGATGCTGACCTCACCCAATGTAAACGAGAAGCCAAAGCGCATCTTCCCGCTGAATTGAAGCAATACGTTTTGGATGATGACGAAATCTGGGATTTGGAATTCCCATCGTTAGATACGCCTTCGAAGGTCAAAAGCATCCGCTTAGAGAAACAACCCATTTTAGAAGGCGTCCTTACGGGAATAAAAGGGCAATACCTGATATTGGACAATATCAATGTCATCAACATCCGTAATCACGCTGGCTACTTCGTCCGTTTCTGTTTCTAAAACTTCGTTTGTCGAAAGCTTGAATAACTTGATCTATTGATTTCCGTGTTTCGTCTTCCTTTTTACTATTTTGCGCCACTTATTCCAAAGTTGTACATGTTCTGAATTCGAATTCATGAAAAGACTTTTACCTCTACTCTCCATAGCAGCAATTCTAGTATTTACTGGAGAAACTACCGCTCAAACGGCCACTTGCCAAAATTTAACTGTTCAGCTTGACGGAACGGGGAATTACAGTTTTGCTATTGGAAGTACCGCTCCGCAAGTTGACGCACAGCAACTTATTCCTGCTGGCATTCAAACTTCGGGTGGATTCGTTTATCAATCATTCACACCAACGGTTGACGGGGTTCTTCATAGCGTCAGTTTGTCTTTTTCAGCCATTCCTTCTAGTGATATTGACATAATAATACGTCAAGGTCAGGGTTTTGGTGGCTCTGCTATTGGAGCAGCACAGACCGTTACAGTTGGTGCTACGGGATTGGTGGAATATGAGCTTAACAGTATGATTGAAGTATTGGCTGGAAATGAATACACTATTGATATTCAACCACTGGTTTCTCCTGTTAGTCTTCAAAAAAACGATGGAGATCCTTATGCTGGTGGAAGAAACAGCGTTAACGCAAGCTCCGACTTCATCTTTAGCACGAAAATTCTTCGAAGACCTGACATTGACAATGGTTCTACAGCTATGGCTGGTTTAGCTTCATTCGGAGTAGACATCTCTTCGTTTAACTGCTCTAATATTGGCGCAAACACGGTTACGCTAACGGTAACTGACAACACTAGTTCTAGTACAACATGTACTTCTACAGTTACGGTAGAAGATGTTGATCTTCCTACAGCAGTTTGTAAAGACATTTCGGTAAACCTTGATGCAAACGGAGATGCAACAATTGTCGCAACCGACATTGACAATGGTAGTTCAGATAATTGCTCCATTACTTATTCCGCAGACGTAACCGCATTCAACTGTGGAGATATTGGTACAAATACAGTAACGTTGACGGTTACAGATCCTGCCAGCAACTCAGATCAATGTACATCAACCGTTACCGTAAGTGACGTAACTGATCCAACAGCAAGTTGCCAAAATTTCACGCTTGTTCTAGATGGTTCAGGAAGCGGAACCCTTCTGGTCAGCAATATCAACAATGGTTCCTCTGATAACTGTGCAATTGCCACAACATCTCTTGACCAGACTTCTTTCAACTGTGGCGATCTAGGAACAAATACGGTAACACTGACTGTAACAGATGTTAATGGCTTGGTTTCTTCCTGCACTGCAACTGTTACTGTTGCAGACAACCAAACGCCATCCATCACTTGTCCATCCGACATAGTCGAATGTGCTGCAGATGCTAGTGGCATGTTGGTGAGCTACTCAGCTGCTATTGGTTCAGATAACTGCGGTTTTACCATCACACAGACAGACGGATCTGGACTCACATCTGGAAACACATTTCCGATTGGATCAACCACTCAGGAATGGACGATCACAGATGCTGCTTTGAATGTTTCATCTTGCTCATTCACAGTTTCTGTAAACGCAACTCCAGTTGCTGATTACTCATTTTCGCCAGCATGTCTTAGTGAATCAATTTTCTTCACGGACGAATCTACAATTGATCCATCTACCAGTATCATTAGTTGGACTTGGAATATGGACGATGGTAGCGGGCCAATTACACTTGTTGACCCAACGCATGTTTTTGCCGCGCTTGGATCGTATGACGTAAGCTTACTTGTAGAAACACCTGAAGGTTGTTCCGATGTTGTTACCCAAACAGTAGATGTAACGCCAGTTCCAGTTGCAGGCTTCACCTTCGTTGAAGGTTGCGAAGGAAATGCAACTGTCTTTACCAACACATCAACCATTGCCAGTGGAACACTAACTTATGCTTGGGATTTTGGAGATACCAATACTTCAACAGATGCTTCTCCTAGCAATGTTTACGCCTTGGATGGAACTTACACGGTTACGCTCACAGTAACAAGCAATAATGGCTGCAAGGACGAGATTTCTCATTCAGTAACAGTCGATAATTCTCCAACAGCACTTTTCACCGCTTCTACAGAATGTGAAGGTTTTGCTACCGAATTCACGAATCTAAGTACAGGAGATGGCGTGCTTTCTCATTCTTGGGATTTTGGTGATGGAAACAATTCATTTGACCCAAGCCCGACACACACTTATGCATCAGCGGGAAATTACACGGTGGTTTTGAGCGTTACAAATAGTAATGGATGTGTTAATACTCACACCGTAAACGTGTTGGTAAATGCGCTTCCAACTGTCGACTTCACTTTCAGCAATGTTTGCGAAGGAAGCACAGCCTCATTTGTGAATGCATCTTCTTCCGGAACCTACACTTGGGATCTTGGCGATGGTTCAAGTTCCAGTTTAACCAATGTCAATCACGATTATACCACCTTTGGTTTTTATGACGTTACGTTGACAGTTACCGATGCCAATTTCTGTATCAATACTGGTACGCAGCAAATTGAGATCTATGATCTTCCTGATTTCACACTTACTCCAACCGATGTATTGTGCTTCGGAGAATCGACTGGAGCTATCAACACAACTCCAGTAGGAAGTCCAGCATTTCCTTGGACCTTGAGCCTGAATGGTGCCACACCAGTTTCCAACGGAAACTTCTCTAACCTTCCTGCTGGTAGTTACGATGTGACCGCTTATGATGTAAACGGATGCGAATTCACAGCGTCAACTGTTGTTTCTCAACCAAATGAAGCGCTTGGAATCAACGTAATCAGCTTCGATGACATTCTTTGCAACGGAGATAATTCTGGAGCAATTTCGGTTACTGGAACTGGCGGAACAGGGCCTTACAGCTACAGTTTAGATTCAGGCTCTCCACAAGTAAACGGAACATTCTCAGGCTTAGTAGCAGGAGTTCACGCAGTACAGATTACAGACAACAATCTTTGTGTTTTCGATACGGTAATCATACTTTCAGAACCTGCGGTATTGGTTCTTGGATCTGTGAATGCAGAAGACCTCCTTTGTAACGGAGACAACTCAGGACTTGTTGAAGTTGCAGCAACAGGTGGTGTGACGCCTTACATGTACAGTATAGATGGTGGTAGCTTCGCTAACCCGAGTACATTTAATGGCCTTGCTGCTGGGCTACACATCTTAGGCGTTTTGGATGCCAATGGTTGTACAGATACGGTGCACGTAACGCTTTCGGAGCCAGGCATTCTTCAACTTTCGATATTGGCAAGTGCTGATGCAAATTGCTTTGGAGAATCAAGCGGAAGTATTGAGACACAAGCAGCATCTGGCACAGCTCCTTATCAATACAGTTTGGATGGCGTTAGCTTCGTTGGAGGCGGAACATTTGAAGGACTTTCTGCTGGAACGTACACCATCACGGTCAGAGACGCGAATGGCTGTTTAGACAACGTGACTGAAACCATTTTCGAGCCTTCAGTACTAACTATCGAAACAAACTCTGCGCCTGTTTCTTGCTTTGGAGATGACAGCGGAATGATTGAGATCATTGCTACAGGAGGAACTCCGAATTATCAATATTCATCGAACGGAGGTGGTCTTTTTGTTCAGAATGGGGGGCAATTTACTGATGTAGTTGCTGGAACTTATCTTGCAGTGGTTCTTGATGCAAACGGCTGTTCAGCATCTGAAGGAGTAATTGTTTCGCAGCCAACATCCGTTTTTGTGATAAGTGCAAACGTGACGAATGCTGCTTGTCTTAATGAAGCTTCAGGTTCTGTTCAATTGATCGGTGCTGGTGGAACGCCTACTTACACCTACTCGAACGATAACACCACTTTCGGAACATCAACTGTTTTTGAAGGCTTTGCAGCAGGTGCTTACACGCTTTACGCCAAGGACCTTAACGGTTGTGTTGACAGCGTGAATGTGACCATCAGTCAGCCATCAACTGCTGTCTCCATCAACAATACAATTCTAAACAATCCAGCATGTCCTAATTCGCAAACAGGAACTGTAACCGTTCAGGCTGGAGGCGGAACTCCACCGTACATGTATTCTTCCAATGGCGGAGGAACGTACCAGAACGGTCAATTCCTATTTGGAGTTGGTGGCGGAAATCATTTGATCTTTGTAATGGATGACAATGGATGTACGGATTCTGATACTGTTACGTTGGTCAGTCCTCCACTTTTAGATTTTATCATCGATACGGTGATCGGTGTTCCATGCGAGAATAATTTCAGTGGCGAAATTCACGTAACTGCAGTTGGCGGAACCCCATCGTACAACTACACGCTTAACGGTGGCAGTCTTCAATCCAATGGTGATTACGTTAACCTTACAAGCGGCAACTATGTCGTAGCCATTACGGATGTTAACAGCTGTGTTCATTCTGAGAGCTTCACAATTGTGGCCGATCAGTTGCTTCCAGAGGCAGACTTCAGTTGGTCAGTGAGTGGAACTGCAGTGCTGTTCAGCAACAATTCAGATTTTGGAGATACCTACTTGTGGTCGTTTGGTGATGATTCTACCAGTACTGAAGAATCTCCAGTGCACGTATATGCAGAAGATGGTGATTACAACGTGAGCTTGACCGTCTCTAATGCCTGTGGTTCTGCGGTTGTAAGCTATAACGTGTCTACCACTGCTCTTGGCATTTCAGATTCAGAGCAAATCGCATTTGGAATTTATCCTAACCCGGCTTCTACCCTATTGTTCTTACAGTCATCGAGCACAATGAATGAAAAACTGAGCTTAGAGGTTATTTCCATTTCAGGTCAATTGATCAATTCTCTTCAGATTTCAGGCATCGATGCCAACGAAGCAATGAGCGTAGACGTCAGTAGCCTGTCTAACGGGATGTATTACCTACGAATTGTTGGGCAAGATCAGTCCAGCGTATTGAGATTTGACATTATCAAATAAGAAATAATCAAGGATGAAAAAGATGAGAATCCTATTTTCCATACTTACCCTATTGGCATTTAATGCCAATGCAACCATCGTGTCGGTTGATTACACCACCACTACTGTGTGCGAAGGATCACAAACCACCTTTGCCAATGCTTCTGTGGTTTCAGGAGGTGCACAGATCACCAATTGGAATTGGGATTTGGATGCTGATGGGCAGTTTGATGACGCTACTGGACCTAGCATCAATTTTCAGTTCAACACACCAGGTGTTTACAACGTAGGACTTCAGATCGTTACTGATATGGATGCTCCCGCAGCGGTATACAAGTTGATTACAGTAAATCCAGTTCCAACAGCTAATTTTTCTGGGCCAGATGTCTGCGAAGGTTCTGCTACCGTTCTTCAAGATCAATCAACAATTGCTTCTGGATCTGTTGTCAGCTGGGAATGGGACCTGAATAATGATGGACTATACGATGATGCTACTGGAACACTGGTTTCACACAACTTCGGCTCTGCTGGAAGCTATGTTGTTGGTCTGTTGGTCACATCAAATACCGGATGTCAATCAACCACTTCAGCCAACGTTACTGTTGACCCAATGCCAACGGTCGGATTCTCTGTTTCAGATGTTTGTTTAGGAGACTTGACTCAACTTTCAGGAATTAGCACAGTGAGCTCAGGACAGATTTCCAGCTATGCTTGGGAACTGAATGGAAACGGTTTTTATGATGATGCCACTGGGCAGAACATTTCCAACCAATTCATTACAGATGGAAACTACCAGATCGGACTTCAGGTAACATCAGACCAAGGTTGCGTGAACGATACATTCCAGTTGGTAACGATTGCTCCATTTCCCTACGTGAATTTCAGTTTCGACAATGCTTGTCAAAACACTGCTG
Organism: Flavobacteriales bacterium; assembly: GCA_021739695.1. Lineage (NCBI taxonomy): Bacteria > Pseudomonadati > Bacteroidota > Flavobacteriia > Flavobacteriales > Flavobacteriales bacterium. Next base: position 148,370 of record JAIPBM010000003.1, read on the forward strand.
TTCAGTTCACCAACCTTACTGGAAATGTGGTAGGCACGATTTCTTACAATTGGACATTTGGACTTGAAGGAAACTCTGTGCTTGAATCTCCTTCGTTCTCTTTTTCTGGAGCAGGTCCAGCGCAGGTTCAACTTATTGGTCTTACATCGTATGGTTGCGCAGATACGCTTGTACAGACCGTTACAGTTCATCCTACTCCAAGAGCCGATTTTTCTGCCACAGAGGTTTGCTTTGGCAATCCTACCAACTTCACCAATCTTACTGATCCTAAAGGGTCAACGATTGAAAGTTATTTCTGGGACTATTCGGATGGAAACACCGGTGCTGGACCAAATCCTTTCCACCAGTTTAACACCGCAGATAGCTTCAATGTAAGTTTGGTTGCTTACACTACAGATGGCTGTAGAGATACAATTGAGCATTACGTGCACGTTTGGGCACTTCCTACTCCTGAAATAACAGCCGATGGTCCAGTTTTCTTTTGCGAAGGCGAGAACGTTACACTTACAGTAAATCCTATAGGAACACCAACGCTTTGGAGCACAGGTGTAATCACCCAATCCATTACCGTAGATACAACAGGCGATTACAGTGTATTGATAACAGATGAGCATGGGTGTGTCGGCACTGGCTCCATCTTGGTTTACTCTTGGCTTTTGCCTGAGTTGACAATCAGTAATGATACAACGGTCAGTTTAGGAGAAGAAGTTCCGTTATGGGTTGCAGGAGCGAACTTCTATAATTGGAACCCCGAAACTTACTTGGATGATGCAACGAGCGCTACACCTATCAGTTCTCCGAAAGAAACCATCACTTACTCGGTTTTAGGAACAGATCTGAACGGATGTCAATCAACCATTGATGTCAATATCAAAGTTGACGTTGACTACAACCTGAAACCAGTGAACCTCTTTACTCCGAACGGAGATGGTGCAAACGAACGATTCTACATTGGAAACATCGAATGCTATTCTGATTGTGTTGTAAAGGTTTACAACCGATGGGGATTGGAAGTGTACTCTTCTAACGCATACCAAAACGACTGGAAAGGAACGTTCAATAACGATCCACTTCCTGACGGAACCTATTATTATGTTATTGAATGTGATGGCAAGGAAGACCGCTTTGACGGTGCCGTGACCATCTTACATTAATTAATCTTTTGACCACACGAAATCCTACTCGAATGAGAAAGATATACGTTTCACTTTTCATCCTTGGGCTTATCGCTCAAAGCTGGTCTGCAATCGCGCAGCAAACACCAATGTCGAGCCTCTACAAGGAAAACCGATTTCTGATAAATCCGGCCAACGCTGGATACAGTGATGGGCTTGTTGGTTTTGTTAACTACCGAAATCAATGGACAAACGTGCAGGGTTCGCCTACTACCGCGTTGGTGAGTTTACACACTCCGCTTGGAAAGAACACCAATATTGGAGGAAACCTGATTTACGATAAGACCAATTTTGTGTCCACGATCAATGCCATGCTTGCTTATGCGCATGACATCAAACTGGCGACCGATCATGAACTGAGTTTAGGCGTAGGTTTCGGTATCAATCACACGCAGCTTAACCTGACTGATGCAATTGTGGAAGACCCAACAGATGCGATTTTGGCCAATGGAAATGTGGGAAGCACCACGTTCGACATGAATGCTGGATTGAAGTATAGCTGGAGAAATCGTCTTGAAATTGGTGCTTCTGCCCCACACGTTTTAGAAACTGTGGCTGAGATCAGAGCCAAGGACAATTCATACAGCTACGACCTAAGTCGTCACTTTAAGTTCTATGCGGGTTATGATTTCTGGATAAAGAAAGATTGGTTAATCGCTCCTTCAGCCTTAGTGCGTTGGTTGCCTTACAAGACAAATCTGTCTTACGATGCCACAGTGAAATTCGGCTACAAGCAAATTGTTTGGACCTCATTCACTTGGAGAGCGGAAACTGGACCAGTAGCTGCGATTGGCGTTAAAATAGCTGACAAATTCATGCTTGCGTATGCGTACGATTTCACGCTCAATGGAATAGACGGTAAACCAGGAGCTCCATGGTCAAACGAGATCATGCTTGGATTCAGTCTTGATGGTTTCAAGAAGAAAATCAAGAAACTGGAAGACGATATGGCCGGAATGCAACAGGATAACGAATTGCTCAATTCTAAAATGGATTCGTTGGAAGGTGTGCTGGGTTCTAAAATGGATTCATTGGAAATTGAAGTGGATGGCGTTAAAAAACGTGTGGATCAACATGATGATGATCTAGAAAGATTGAAGCGTGAGATTGACGGACTGAACAAAGAGATTGAAGATGTAAACAGCCGAATGATCGACACTAACAAGTTGAAAGGCATGCTTCAACAGATCACTCCTTACCGACAAGAAGACGGTTCTGTGGGAATGAAAAAGGCTGAACTTGAAAGCGGTTATTATGTGGTCATCGAATCGTTCAGAAAAGTGGAGAACGCATGGAAAGCAATCGACATTTGGAAGTCGAAAGGTCGAGACGCCATCATTGTTTACAATGAAGAAAGAAAGTGGTTCTATGTTTATTCAACGAAGTTTGACAGCCTTAAACCTGCTGTGAAAGAGATGAAGAAAACACGTAAACAGGATGTGCCGGATGCGTGGGTTCACAAATACAGAATTGACGCGAAAGACCTAGAAAAGTAGTCGGTGATTCTGACTTCTAATAAAGCAGCTCGATGCTAAATCCTATTCAAAAGGCCAACCTGAGATTCAAACTGGTTGGCCTTTTTAAAATCAGATTGATCGGTTTTGTAAATGCAAAACTGGTTGAATACTCGGACGATAAAACTGTGGTCAGAATTCCGCTGAACCGGAAAACGCGTAATCATTTAGGCAGTGTCTATTTTGGGGCATTGGCAATTGGTGCCGATGTTACTGGTGCTTGGATTGCATTTGACTATTTAGCCAAGACAAAAAAGAACGTTTCAGTTGTTTTCAAAGATCTGAACGCGGAGTTCTTGAAGCGCGCAGATGGCGATGTTCATTTTACATGCCTTGATGGAAAAAAAGTACTGGCCGCATTCAATCAAACGATTGAAGACGGTGAAAGGAAAAACGTAGAAATTCAAGTTATTGCTACAGTTCCAGACAAGTATCAGGACGAAGCCGTAGCGAAATTCAATATGACTTTAAGCATGCGCTACAACGCGCGTTGATCACTTATTGTATTCCTGATTGACCTGTTCAATGCTCGGAAATACAACGCTCTCATCCCCTGCTCTTCTCCCCCACGAAAGGTACTTTCCAGTTCCAACACAGGCATAGGCTCGTAACGAATCTCCTGGCGCCATGCTCGTATGATGAAAACGCTTCCATTGCTTATTGTCTTCCTGAACGCAAATCATCACATCAATTGATTCGTCACAGGTGTTTTTGAGATACACCACGTAGCTATCCTTCCAAGCAGTACACTGAGAACATTCTTCGCCCCAAGAAGACCTATACTTCTCCAGACAATCCGTGTAACTCATCTGGTCAACTTTCTTCGTATCCGGTTTAGGATTAACAGCGAAAAAAGTAATACTGAATGCAAGCAATAAACTCGATATAAAATTCATGACGTTTTATTTACAGTGATTATTCTTCAAAATCAACTTGGCTTCTTCATTACCTAGTTTCTTAGACTTATTCCAATCGGCACACGCCTCTTTGTAAAGTCCCATTCCATTCATGGCCCAACCTCTATTGTTGTATGCTTCTTGATTATCAGGATCAAGATTCAACGCCTTGTCAAAGTCGATCAACGCACTTTTGTATTCTTCCAACTTATTGTGCGCGCTTCCACGACTTATGTAAGCGAACGGATGATTTGGATGCTTGTCAATCACAACACTGAAATCGGAAACGGCTTGATCATATTTTTTCAGAACCGAGAAACAAAATCCTCTTCTTAGATAAGCATTGTCGTTTTCAGGGTCAGCGGTTATCACCTGAGTATAAAGTGCCGATGCTTGTTCGTATTCTCCAGAAGCGAATAGATTTTCAGCTTGATTGAAAACAGCTTCTGCATCTTGAGCAATGCTCTGAAAAGCCACACAAAAAAGGAACGCACACAGGATCAACTTTCTCATTTCAATAAGTTTTAACCATTTCATTCAACATTAGTCGAAGCTTTTCTACGATTTCAAGGCCAGAAATGCCATCAGACAAACCGAAGACCAAGCGCTTTCTGTAAGTTTTTTTCTTATCCAGAACCAATACCTGATCTACACATCCATCAAGATCGGAATGACAATTGACAGAAACGGTGTTATCCGTTTCAGAAAACTTCAGTGTCGCCATGTCCAGATCAAACACATTCACTTTTTCTGTTTTAACCTGTTTGCCTTCTCGGAAACCATTAACTAACAGAATCTTCCCCTTATTACTCACGTTATATTCTTTCCCGATAGCTTCGTTAAATGCATCGATACGCGCATCGACATCTTGTCCATAACTGATGGCAGTTACGAACATCAAACTGAAAACAAGAAAAGGTAAAGGAAGGATATGCAAGTGGTAGGATTTTCTACTTTTAAGACTTTCTCAGATACAACTATCTGGCCAATGCCATTTTTGTTTAAACGACTATTACTCTTTTTACTGGTTTTTGTTTCATCAGAGCTGATGGGACAGAACTTGTCCATCCTCATTAAGTTTGAAGTGAACGGAGGAAATTTCAACGACACCAAGGTCACAATTACCGAAAACGGAAAAGTTAAAGAGGTTTTTGAGCCCGGAAAAGCCAAGATGGTTCCGGAGCTTGGTTTTGGGAATAGTTATATCGTTACGTTCGAAAAACCGGGGTACATAACTAAACGGGTAGAAATTAGCACCAAAAATGTACCAGAGGATATTCGAGAAGATGACCTGGACTTTGACTTTGCGGTAGAAATATTTGAACAGTATGAAGGCGTAAACACAGTCATCTTCAACCAGCCTGTAGCGAAGTGGTTCTACGACACACAGGAAGACGCTTTTACCTACGATACAGATTACACGAAAAGCATTCGATCTGCCCTGATCAATTTTGATAAAGAATATGAAGCTGCGAAGGAAAACAAACCTGACCCATCGGCAGAAGCTTTAAAAGCAAAACAAGCTGAGGAAGCACGATTGGCAGCAGAGGCCAAAGCAAATGCTGCAGAGGAGCAACGACTTCTTGCAGAAGCGAAGGCCGCAGAAGAAGCTAAAAAACGACAAGAACAAGAAGCGCGACTAGCTGAAGAAGCAAGAAAGAAACAAGAACAGGAACTGGCCGAAAAACAAGCGTTGAAAGAGCAAGAATTGCAAAATGCACAGGTCAAATTGGATGAGGAGCAGAAACGATCAGTACAAGAAAAACTAGATCAGGAGCAGCGAGAAGCTCAGCTCAAATCGGAAGAAGAAGCGAGAAAACAACTTGAGGCAAAAGGAGCTGAAGAAAAGCGGTTGGCGCAGGCCAAAGCTGATGAAGACAAGCGAAATTCAGAAATGCGAGCTGCAGAAGAAGCCAGACAAAAGGCTGAATCCAAAGCCGATGAAGAAGCTAAGAAACAAGAAGCTGTTAGATTGGCTGAAGAAGAACGAGCCAGAAAGAAGGCTGAGATTGAAGCCGAAATGAAGAAGGCTGAGCAAGAATCTGCTCAGGAAGCAAAACGAAGAGCACAATTAGAAAAGGAAGAGATTGAAAAACGGCAACGAGATGCCGATGCTCGAATGGCCGAAGAAGCGCGATCAGCTGCATTACAAGCTGCAGAAGCTGAGAAAAAGAGAATAACTGAAGAAGCACGACTGGCAGAGGAAACACGGCAAAAAGCGTTGCAAGACCAAGCCTACGAAGAAGAACGGAAAAAAAGAGCCCAAGCTGATTTTGAAGCAGAGCAAAGACGATTGGCACAAGCAAAGGCCGTTAGCGAATCGCAGCAGCGAGATAGGTCTGAAGCTGTAGCTAAAATGGAAGAAGAAAGAAAGAGTCTGGCCATAAAAGATGCTGGAAACGTAGTTTCTCGAACGGAAGAATTGATTGAAGAAGTGAATCGGAAGATCACACAGATAACCGTGAAGCGTGAGAATATGACCTACGTGTACAAGAAAGTGGTATATAACTGGGGCGGTGTTTACTATTTCCGTGATGACACAGACATCACCAAATTCGTATTCGAAAACGAAACCAGCGTCAAATAGATGAACGCCAACGACTATTTAAGCAAAGATGAAATACAACGCTTGCTTAAAAAATCGAACGTAAAGGCGGCATTAGAAATATTGGATACATGGTTCTGGATCTGCATTGCTTTTGCCATTTCTGGCATCTGGCCGAATCCGTTCACAATCATTGTTTCGATTTGGATCCTTGGCGGTAAGCAGCTTGCCTGCGCCATCATTATGCACGACACATCGCATCATGCGCAATTTGAAACTAAACGGGCAAACGAAATATTCGGAAACCTGTTCGGTGGCTTCCCCATATTCTTAGATGTTGCTCGTTATCGTCCCTATCATCTCTCCCACCACTCTCATACTGGAAAGGATAATGATCCAGACATTGACCTTACGAAAGGCTATCCGGCAGGAACAAAAAGTCTGATACGGAAAATCGCCAGAGACCTAACGGGACTGACTGGTTTGAAAATCCTTGTGGCACTGGTCATGATTCAATCCGAGCTATGGAGATTCAATTTAGGAGGACGAGTTGAACGGATTTCTAAATCGGAACGAAAAGGCCTTTGGCACATATTCCTGTTTTTCAAGAATATGGCCGGTCCAATAGTCGTGAACACCTTAATGTGGTTTGCGCTATGGTCAACAGGAAATGGCTGGCTTTACCTATTGTGGATCGTTGCCTATTTCACCACTTATCAGTTTTGCTTACGAATTCGATCAATTGCAGAACATAGCGTTGTTCCTGATAGAACTGATAATCATCTGAACACAAGAACAACTTACGCCAACTTCATTGAGAAAATGCTATCCGCACCGCACCATGTCAATTATCATGCTGAGCACCATTTGCTAATGACAGTTCCGAGCTACAACCTTCCGAAAATGCACAGGCTTTTAAAGGCTAGAGGATACTTCGACAAAGGCTTGCTAAAGCCGAATTACCTCGAGATAATCAAGTTAGCTGCGTAGCCTAAACTTTTACAGTGAACTGAATGGAAGCCGTTCTTGGTTGTTCCATTTTAAGTGGACGCAACGAATAAGAGCTGTTCAACAGATTGTTTACGATGAACGCAGCCTTCAGCCATCCAGAAACCTGAAAGCTGACTCGAGCATCCATCACGTAATTTCCTTTGTGTTTATCACTGATAACGTAATACGGTGGTGCTGTACCAGACGGCCAATCCTGAAGCTCCGTATCTCCGCGTTGTGTAATGATACCTGAATCAAATTGATCATGACCAGTTGCTTCCTTGACATTTGAATCAAGACTGTAAAGCACCTTATCGATATTCTTCATGTAGCTGTAATACCTGAAAGTATATCCCAAAGACCACTTTCTGTAAGTAAACTCAAGATCAAGATTGACCAAATGCTGAAAACGATACTTAAGGATTTTGGTCGAGTCTATTGATGTGCTGTAATGAGTGTGTTGCTGAACGGATCCTCCTCCAGTGGAATCTGAATAGAACACTTTTTCAGGTTCTACAGATTCAGGAATGGTGTACGTATATCCAACAATTACACTCATTCCCAATGATTTTGTGAACTGGCCACCTCCCATTACAGATGTTTCAATTCCTCGCACTCGATTCCTGCCTGTATTAAGGAACTTGAACCCAGGAAGCACATCATCCTTGGAATATCGTCCCATTACGAACTGAATGCTGTTGTTGTACTCTTGCCAGAATCCAACCAGGTCAAAATAGCCCATGAATTTTCCGATCTTGAAACCTTGCTTGAAACCTAGTTCCATGTTCCAGCTGGTTTCAGGCTTCAAATCTGGGTTTGGAAATACGCCCAAGCCACCAGAACTTGTGAGAATATACTTCTCGGCAATTGTCGGGAAACGATATCCCTGACCATACGAACCTCGAATGTAGCTCTCTCTGCCAGCCTTCCAACTTAGCCCCGTTCTAAACACAGGTCTAACAACAAATTCTGTTGTATTGATCTGAAAATACTCTCCTCTCACTCCTACCGAAACATTAACCGCTTTGAAGAACTTCTTGTCCAACTGCATGTACAGGCTGAAATTCTTGGCATTGTTTACGCCAGATGAGTCTCCTCCTACGAAAATGGCAGATTTTGATTGAGTATAGCTCCCAGATGCACCGACAATCACATTCAGGTCTTTCATTTTCTCGAACGTTCGGTGCAATTGGTATTCGCCAAAATAGACCGTGCTTTGTACAGATTGGTTGTTCGAATTGTCGCTGTGGTTGTACAATATTCTTGACCGGAAAGTGTGTTGCACGCCAATTGGCGTTACGTAATTCACAAATGGATCCAAATAAAAAGTAGTGATCTCCGTAAGCGTCATCGTACCAGGATAAGAACGATACTGTCCTGATTGGTCAAATTCTGTGGATTGCCAAACAAGCGAAAAATTCTTGCTGCTTCGCATGAAGTTCCCGTTCAATCCGTAATTCAATCCACTCACCTTCTTATTGCGATAGCGCAAATTGAAATTCAATCTTCCTCTTACCTCCCGCACCTTGTCGTTCGGAATATCAGCAACAGTATCCTTATCAGTATTGAATAGGTCCACATAACCTAAGCCAGCCAAGTCGCTAGGTGCTACAGACTTCACGGGCCTTTGCGGTCCGATGTAGCCATAATCATAGAGGAAATTTCCTCCGATCACTACGTCCAATTGTTTGATTTTTCTAGAATGCATGAAGTTCATGCCTGAAAAATTGGCCACGCCATCCCACCATTTTTTGCCGTTGGCCTTGGAAGCATCCAATCCGAAGAAGTTGGCAATTCGTTTCCCCACTGAAGCATCGTCTTCTAGAATCGCGCTTCTAAAGCCTGTGAAAATATTGACCTTGGTTAATGGCTTGTCTTTCGGAAATGCCGTTCGAACGTTAATTGCTCCACTCAAAGCAGAAGAACCATATAGTACGGATGATGCGCCTTTTATAACTTCAATCTGCTCCACATTTTCCGTAGGAATGAAGCTCCATTCTGCTTTACCGATGTCACCATTCAAAACAGGAAGATCATCAACCAGAATGGCAACCCTACTTCCTATTCCAAAACTGTAGCCACTACCACTTCTTATCTGTGGTTCTTCGTCCATGATGGTAAGACCTGGAGTTTGTTCCAACGCAGAAGTGATGTTCATGGAATTCCGGTTTTCAATAAGTTCCGGTTTGATCACATTCATAGTGACCGTAAGTTCTTCCAGCTTCTGTTCAAACCTACCCGCTGAAACCACTACCGTTCCAAGCTGTTCCACATTCATCCCGAGAATAATGTTCCTGTTCGTAATCTTACCACTCACGATAACAACCGATATCGTATCTGCTTTCATACCTGTGAACGAACAGATTACCTGATGTTTTCCTGGAGGAAGTGTGAATGAGTAATTACCATCAATGTCTGTAGATGCGCCTCTGCCTCTATCTTCCAACATCACCACATTGGCACCTATCAGTGTTTCGTCAGTGGCATCATCCGAAACCGTCCCTGATAAAGTTCCAAACTCCTGCGCAAAACCAGAGTGAACGGAAATTCCCAAAATGACGGCAAACAACAACTTCTTCATGGGCTGTGCTTTATAACTGAAAGAGGGAAATCACTTTTATTACTAAAGCGTTTCCCTCATTCAAATAAAAATTATCCTATTAAGGATTTACCAATAATTTTCCTGTTCGTACAGATGTACCATCCATAGAACTGATCTGATACAGATATACACCTGCAACTAATTTACTTAAGTCAAGAGAAGACGCTCCTGCTCCTATTCTTTTCAACATCATTCGTTTTCCCGTAATGTCCAGCAATTCGAAATTTGCTGGTTCCAACGATGAACCTTGAATATTCAATATTCCTGAAACAGGATTTGGATATACATTCCAATCATTCTCATTGGTAACAGTATTGATTCCAGTACCGAACGGATAAATGAATTGAACCGCATCTACATACATGATTGAACCAATTTCAGCTTGGCCTTGGGCGCCATCTCCCCAGCTTGAACTAAAAAACAGACTCAACTTTTCAGGTGTTCCAGTAGCCTGTGTGATCGGTGCTGAAAAACGAGTCCAAGATGAAACGGTGGTTGTAAAATTCACTCTTGTGTAAGACACCGTATCTTGGTCGTTATTGGCCAAAAACATGATCTGAGAATATGCAGAATCCTGATTTGCCGGAGCATACTTATACCACCCTACAATACTATCTGGCATGACTCCAGAAAAATCAGCTCCGCCTTCTTGCCCTCCTGAATTGGCCGAGCAGATCATCTGAGCTGTTGTAACCACACCGTTCATTACAATAGTTGGTCCTGGGCCATCAAGCGACTCTAATCTAATAGAGTGTGATCCAGAATGTGCATCAGTAGATTTGGTAACAGGAGTTACGTTCAAGATGGCCGTACACTCGTTTGCTGTGTTCCAACTTACTGGTTCATCGTATGTATTAGAGATAGGTCCATTCAATGTTTCCCAATCATCGAAGCTTGCGTTGGCTGGCTGAAATTGAGCGACAGCATTCAATATGAAAGCTGATGATATAAAAGTGAGTAATGATTTTTTCATGTCCAGTTAATGTTTGTTAACCCGTCAAAGGTAGAGATCAACCCTTGTGGACAACTTGATATTTATCCACAGGTTTTTATTGAAAACTCATACATTCCGCGCACTTCAAGCTCCATTTTGAACTCAACGCGCATTGAATTCATTTCAATTCAAGGCTTTTTGTTTCTCGAAGAGCACTTTAAGGTTCTTAACGGTCACATCAACTTCATCCTTCGTGTTGTATTTACTGAACGAGAACCGAATGGCAGGTCGTTTCTGATCGCGTACCAATGCTGCTAACACGTGCGAGCCGACATTGCTTCCTGACGAACAAGCGCTTCCACCAGAGGCTGAAATGCCCATGATATCGAGATTGAAGAGCAGCATTTCTGAAATTGGCGTATCTGGGAAACAGACGTTCAAAACCGTGTAAAGCGAATTTCCCTCAGCATCACCATTAAAACGAACGTCAGGAATGTGCTTCCGAAGCTCAGTTATCATGTACGTTTTCAATCCTTGTATGTGCTGATGATGAGCCTCCAATTCGCGATAGGCCACTTCCATGGCTTTGGCAAGTCCAACAATACCGTAGATGTTTTCGGTTCCACCGCGCATATTCCGTTCCTGCGCTCCGCCATGTATCATTGGTTTGATGCGCACATTTGAATTGATATACAGGAAACCGATTCCTTTTGGACCATGGAATTTATGAGCTGATGCCGTTATAAAATCGATATCCAAAGCAGAAAGATCAAACGCATAGTGACACATGGTCTGAACTGTATCTGAATGAAAATATGCTCCATATTTCCTGCACAACTCAGAAACTTTCTTCAGCTCTATCAGATTTCCGATCTCGTTGTTGGCATGCATCAACGAAACCAAGGTGTTCTCGCTCTCGCTAAGCAGTTGTTCCAGATCAGCAAGATCAACATGACCATTTTCGGTCAGTTTCACATAATTCACTTTCACATTATGTTCAGCTTCAGCTGCTTCTACCGAATGTAGAATTGCATGATGCTCAATTTTTGAGGTGATAATATGTTTCACTCCAAGGTCGCGGATGCTGCAAAGAATGGCCATGTTATCGGCTTCCGTTCCTCCTGAAGTGAAGAAAATCTCGGAAGGAGACACTTTCAATAAAGAGGAAACAGTTCGTCTTGCCCGTTCAATTTCCGCTCGCGCCTGTCTACCAAAACCGTGCACTGACGAAGGATTACCATAGTTCTCCTGCATCACCTTACACATGGCTTCAATCACCTCAGAATCAATCTGAGTAGTTGCCGCGTTATCAAGGTAAATTTTCATGGCTAGTTATTTTGGCTGCATAATTAGTTCCAACTAGTTACCAATGTCGCCTTTCTTTAGACAAATCAGCAATTCTTTCTCAACCTTTCATCAACTCTTTGATGTCTCCGATGATCTTATTCGCCAAGTTTTCGGCTGTGCTTTCGTTCTCACTTTCGCTATAAATACGAATGATCGGCTCTGTGTTCGATTTTCGGAGATGAACCCATTCCTTACCAAACTCGATCTTCACGCCATCAACGGTATTCACTGGTTGAGATCTATACTTCTCTGCCATTGAAACAAGAATTCCATCAACATCAGTTTCTGGCGTGAGCGATATTTTGTTCTTGGAAATGTGATAACTCGGATAAGACGCTCTAAGCTGACTAGCCGTTTTGCCCGTTTGGGCCAAATGGGTAAGGAAAAGTGCAATTCCAACAAGCGCATCTCGACCGTAATGTAGATCCGGATAAATGATGCCTCCGTTGCCCTCGCCACCAATAACCGCATTTGTTTCCTTCATCATGCTTACCACATTCACTTCGCCCACGGCACTCGCATTGTAGGTTCCACCAGCAGCTTCCGTCACATCACGTAGTGCGCGTGTTGATGAAAGATTGGAAACCGTATTTCCTTTCTTGTTTTTGAGAATGAAATCGGCCACAGCAACAAGCGTATACTCTTCTCCGAACATTTCTCCGTCCTCGCAAACCATCGCCAAACGGTCCACATCTGGATCAACCACAAAACCCACATCTGCCCCGCTCTTTTTAATGGTTGATGAAAGTTCTGTCAAATGCTCAGGAAGCGGCTCTGGATTGTGCGGAAAATGACCGTTTGGTTCAGTGAATAATTCTGTCACTTTGCTAACTCCCAAAGCGGAAAGCAGCTTTGGCAATGCTATGCCGCCTGTTGAATTGACACAATCGATGGCAACATGAAAATCTGCTTTTTTGATGGCTTCAACATCCACGAGTGGAAGATCGAGAATCATATTAATATGCCGATCGATGTAATCATCCATTTTTCGGATAGAACCAAGATTATCCACTTCAGCAAAATTGAAAGCATCGTTTTCAGCGATCTCCAGCAATTGTGTGCCGTCTTCACCAGAAATAAACTCACCTAGTTCGTTCAACAATTTCAGCGCATTCCATTGCTTCGGATTGTGACTAGCCGTAAGAATAATGCCGCCATCGGCTTTTTCAGCTGTCACGGCAACTTCCACCGTTGGTGTAGTAGAAAGTCCGAGATCGATCACGTCAATTCCGCAGCCGGTCAAGGTTCCCAGAACCAAACTACTGACCATCTCTCCGCTCAATCGCGCATCGCGCCCAACAACCACGGTCAGTTTCTTTTTACTCGAACGTTTCTTCAAGAATTCAGCGTAAGCGGAAGTGAATTTTACCACGTCCAACGGAGTCAGACCATCTCCTGTCTTTCCTCCTATTGTTCCCCGAATTCCGGATATCGATTTTATTAAGGTCATCGCTGAGTTTATTGCGCAAAAGTACCATTGCAGAAAGACCACTTCCGTGTCATTCACCTATTTTTGCCGCCCTTTTATACTTTTTTTAAACAATTGCTGTTGAAAATAAGCCGCGAACAAACGGATAGAAACGTTCAAATTATTCTTACCCTTGATAAAACCGTAGGCCATGCATTCTAACTCTGGAGACGAACAGGAAGAAGAACGACTGAACGAGTGCGTTGTGCGTTTCGAGCATATGCTTGCACACGATGATCAATACTATTTTGACGTTGCGGACCTCGAGGAGCTGATCGATCATTATATGGATAGGCTCGAGTTGGAAAAAGCGTGGAAGGTGCTTGAATTGGCTTCTAGCCAGCACCCACACAGCAGCGAATTTGAACTGAAACGGGCCGATATTCTAGGGCTGAAAGGCGATTATGAAGGCGCCATGAAATCCATTAATCTGTTAGAGGCCATTATGCCCAACAATCCGGAAATGCTGATTACCAAAGGCAGCATTTTAAGTAAACTTGGCAAGCACGAACAAGCGGTTGAGATTTACAATCGGGCATTGGAAACTGCCGAAAATCCGAGTGATGTCCGATTGTTGCTTTCCTACGAATATCAATCGCTCGGCAATCAATTGGAAGCTTTAAGCCAACTGAAGATCGGATTAATGGATTCTCCAACCGATCAAGCATTGATCTACGAGATCAGTTTCCTGTTCGATATGATGGGCGATAGCGATTCGGCCATTGAATTTTTCACAAAGTATTTGGACGAGCATCCGTATCAATACAATGCTTGGTACAACTTATCAACGTTTTATATCAAGCAAAAAGATTTTGAAAAAGCCATTTGGGCACTTGAATTCTGCTTGGCAGTAAGTGACAAACACTTGATGGCGCTACAGGAAATCGGTGATTGTTTTCTTGAAATTGAAAATTGGGATAAAGCCGAGGAACATTTCGAGGAAGTCCTGTTGCTCGATGAAGATAACGTGGATGCGCTGATCGGAATTGCCGAATGTTCTGAAGGACGAGAGGATTTCGAACTAGCTTTTGAACGCTACAAGGAAATTGCAGATTCGGATGCGTTTCATTCAGAAGCTTGGTATGGAATGGCCGTGGTGAGAGAGAAACAAGAACGCTACAGCGAGTGCTTACCGTACATAGAAAAAGCACTGGAAATTGACCCGACCGATCCTGAATATTGGAACTTTCTGGCCGATCTGAAAGAACAATCTGGTGATTACGAAGCGGCCATCGATGCATTGGAAAAAGCCAATTCCATCAGCCCTGAAGAAGAACGGTTTTGGATTTCTAAAGCAGAACTCATCTTTCATCATGTTGATCGGGAAATGGGAACTGAAGTGCTGATGGAAGCGTTGAAAATTTCTCCAGAAAATGCAGAGTTGCATTATAGACAAGCTGCTTTCCTGCTGGCTTCTGGTCAAATAGTTGAAGGTTTGAACTTTCTACAGAATGGCCTCGAACTGGATTATCACAAACACCTACTTTTGTTCGAGCAATTTCCTGAAGCCATCAACATACCACGGGTAATGGATCTCATTCAGATCTACGGTCAATAATGAATTTCGAACTAAGTAACATCCCAGAAAGAGCGTCCAAACCCAGAGAAGCTGGGTTAACCATGGTGATGGACAAAGGTTTGAGCTTGCGTGAAGCTGAAAACCTGATTGAATCCAGTGATCATCTCACCGATCTTGTCAAACTCGGTTTTGGCACTTCGCTCATTACCAAGCATCTGGCGGAGAAGATCAAACTGTACCAAGATGCGGGAATCATGGTCTATTTGGGCGGAACGCTTTTCGAGGCATTTTTGATCCGCGGCCAATTTGACGATTACCGTAAACTGCTACATAAATTAGGATTGGATACTGCTGAGGTTTCGGATGGTTCAATTGAATTGAACCACAACACGAAATGCGAGCTTATTCATGAAATGGCCAAAGATTTCAGAACACTTTCTGAGGTTGGCTCGAAGGAAGCAGGTATCATCATTCATCCAAGCAAATGGAAGAATATGATGAAAGCTGAATTGGAAGCTGGTTCGTGGAAAGTGATTGCTGAAGCACGAGAAAGTGGAAATGTTGGTATTTATCGCCCAAATGGTTCTGCTCACGTTTCACTCATCAATAAGATATTGGATGTGATTCCGAAGGACAGCATTCTTTGGGAAGCACCTATAAAGGCACAGCAAGTGTGGTTCATCAATCAGTTGGGCGCTAATGTGAACTTAGGAAACATTGCTCCAAACGAGGTAATTCCGCTCGAAACGCTTCGCTTAGGTGTACGTGGAGATACGTTCTTCAACTATCTGCCGCAAGACATCGATGTGAATAAAGTGATTGCAAAATCGAAGAAAAAATAAAGATGAAAGAACTGTCTGTTCTGCAATTGAAGGAAATGAAAGATGCCAGCAAGGCATTCCAATTGATTGATGTGCGCGAACCTTGGGAAGTGGAGATCTGCAGTATTGGCGGAGAACATATTCCGATGGGAGAAATTCTGGAACGTGCGTATGAGATCAAAAAAGACATTCCGGTAATAATACATTGCCGAAGTGGAGCACGTTCATCCAACGTTATCAATGCTTTAGAAATGCAGCTTGGACTCACCAACCTGCATAACTTGAAGGGAGGAATTTTGGCTTGGGCCGATGAGGTTGATCAAAGTTTGGAAAAGTATTAATGGCCACTGAAACCAATTCACGGAGCACAAAAGACTTCGTTTTCCTCTATTTGAAAGGCATGTCCATGGGCGCTGCCGATGTGGTACCAGGCGTTTCTGGAGGAACCATCGCGTTCATCACCGGTATTTACGAAGAACTGCTCGAAACCATCAAAGGATTCAATCTTTCGGTCTTTAAAACACTGAAGGATCAAGGCGTAAAAGCTGCTTGGAAACAGACGAATGCCACTTTTCTCGTGGTGTTGTTGGCAGGCATTTTCACGAGTGTTATAAGTCTGGCAAAAGGCATTACCTACTTGCTCGATACTTTTCCTGTGTTGCTTTGGGCCTTCTTTTTCGGATTGATCGTTGCCTCAAGTCTCATCATTGGACGCTACATCAAAGCCTGGGGGATGAAGGAAATTATTGCCTTGGTGGCAGGAGTGGCCATTGCATTCTATATCACCATTGCCGCACCTTCTCAAATGCCTGAAGGTCTGATTTTCATTTTCTTGGCTGGTTGCATTGCTATTTGTGCCATGATATTGCCAGGTATTTCTGGAAGTTTCATTTTGCTTTTACTAGGTGCTTACGGTACTGTTCTTGGGTCTATCAGTGGTTTAGTTGATGGGTTAAAAGCTGTTGATATTGAGTCAATTATAAAATTCGGAACAAACATCATCGTATTCATTCTTGGTTGTGTTGTCGGCATCATTTCTTTCTCGAACGTCCTTTCTTGGATGTTCAAAAGAGCTTATAATCTGACCATGGCGTTGCTTACTGGTTTCATGATCGGTTCGCTGAATAAAGTTTGGCCATGGAAAGAAACGCTCGAATTCAGAATCAACAGTCATGGAGAAGAAGTTCCGTTTCTTCAATCGAACGTTACTCCAATGCGCTTTGAAGAATTGACAGGAGAAGCATCGCAGCTTTGGCTGGCCCTTGGACTTTGCATTGCAGGATTTCTTCTCGTATTCATCATGGAAAAAATGGCATCGCAGAAAGGATGAGGAAATTCGGACTTATCGGCTACCCACTCTCCCACTCGTTCTCCAAACAATATTTCAACAGGAAGTTCAAATCTGAGGGTTTGGATGCAGAATACCTGAATTTCCCAATTGAATCCTTGGGCGAGTTGGAGGACATAATCAGTTCAGAACCCGAATTGGTTGGTTTGAATGTGACCCTTCCCTACAAAACATCGGTCATTGCCATGTTGGACGAAATGACCGATTGTGCTAAATCCATTCAATCGGTGAACACCATTTCAATCAATCGTACTGGGAATTCTTGGCGTTTGCGTGGTTCGAACACAGATGTGATCGGATTCAGAGAAAGTATTGAACCACATGTAAAAGGTCACGATCAAGCTTTGATCCTTGGATCGGGTGGTGCAGCAAAAGCCGCGTATCACGTTTTGGACGAACTTGGTCTGGAATGCAACGTTGTTTCCAGAACGCATGATGAAGGAGATTTCGTTTATGAAGAATTGACCGCAGCAGATATTTGGGAACATTCCATCATCGTGAATTGCACGCCAATTGGCATGTATCCGATCATTGATGGCGCTCCTGATATTCCGTACGAATCAATCACGCCAGAACACGTGTTGTATGATATGATCTACAATCCGGCCGAGACCGTATTTTTAATGAATGGAAGAAAACGAGGCGCCACAACCATTAACGGTCTTGATATGTTGGAAAGACAGGCTGAGGAAAGCTGGAGAATTTGGAACGCATTAACCTAATTGAAATGAGCTTTACAGGAACTAAAACATACATCGCATCGAACGAACTGCAGATTGCGGTGAATGCGGCCATTCATTTGCAGAAACCACTTTTGGTGAAAGGCGAACCAGGAACTGGCAAAACGCTTTTGGCGCACGAAATTGCCAACTCGTTGGGAAAGAAACTCATCACGTGGCACATCAAATCAACCACCAAGGCACAGCAAGGATTGTACGAATACGATGCAGTTTCGCGCTTGCGCGATAGCCAATTGGGCAACGAAAAGGTGCACGACATTGCCAACTACATCGTTAAAGGAAAGTTTTGGAAAGCGTTCGATTCGGACGAATCGGTGGTGTTGTTGATTGATGAGATTGACAAAGCCGATATCGAATTCCCAAACGATCTGTTGTTGGAATTGGACAAGATGGAATTCTTCTGCTACGAACTGAATGAGACCATTAAAGCCAAAAAACGACCGATCGTTATCATCACTTCCAATAACGAAAAGGAGTTGCCTGATGCGTTCCTAAGAAGGTGTCTGTTCCATTTTATCCGTTTCCCGGAAGAAGATCAGATGAAGCAGATCGTAGATGTGCATCATCCAGGATTAAAGGAAGAGTTATTGAACCGTGCGTTGGGCGAGTTCTACCGAATTCGTAAGGTGAACGGCATCAAAAAACGCCCAAGCACCAGTGAGTTAGTTGATTGGATCTCTTTGATTCTGAGAGATGATCTTTTGAAAGATGAACCGAACGATGGCGAAAGAAGACTTCCGCCACATTTAGGTTCGCTCATCAAAAATGAGCAGGATCTGATGTTACTTGAACGAATGTTTGGATAAAGAGCGACCTGCGATTGGTTAGGTCTAAAATCTCAATCGTATCTTTGATTCTATGACAACTTCAAACGAAATATTCGCGAAGCTTAAAGAGCTTAAACCATACCTTAAAAAAGAGTTTGGCGTGAACGAAATTGGGGTGTTCGGTTCGTTTTCCAACGAAACTGCTTCGGATTCGAGCGACATTGATATTCTTGTTTCCTTGGACAAGCCTATTGGTTGGAAATTTTTCGGTTTGGAAATTTTTCTTGAGCAAACTTTCGGTAGGAAGATCGATCTTGTGACTAAGACTGCATTGAAAGAGCAACTGCGTACGCAGATACTTGAAACCGTCATTTCCATCGATTGAAAAAAGAAAATCGTTCATATTTGCTCTATTTAGATGACATGAAGCTTTCCATGCTTCGTATTGCGGAGTACATTGAGGGTATTGACTTTGAAAAATTCAAGCGAGATTATAAAACTGTTGATGCGGTGGTCCGAAACTTTGAGATCATTGGAGAAGCTGCCAAAAAGATTCCTACTGAGATCAGGGCAAAATATCCATCCGTTCCTTGGTCAGAAATGTATTATCTGCGGAATCGAATCTCTCACGAATATTTTGGGATTGATTACGAGATACTTTGGGACGTGGCAAAAAACCATCTTCCCAATAACCTTCAGGAAGTTGAAAAAATCATCAATCACCAATCATAATTCAACAGTCTGTTGTTCCTCCAACTCTTTTACAAACTCAAACAAGAAGGCATTCCCGTTAGTCTTAGGGAGTATCTGACCTTGTTGGAAGCTGCAAAAGCAGGTTTGGGCGAGAACGTGGATGATTTCTATTCGCTGGCGCGAACGATACTTATCAAGCACGAAGAACACCTTGATCGCTTTGATGCCATTTTCAGTCAGTATGTGGCTGGAAGCATGAAATTGTCTGCTCCTGATCTGGCTAAGATTCAAGAAGATTGGTTGAAATACATGGCTGAGAATAACCTTACAGATGAGGAAAAAGCCATGATTGAGGCGATGGGTGGTTTGGAAGAATTGGCCAAACGTTTTCAGGAATTGCTGGAAGAACAACAAGAACGCCACCAAGGCGGAAATAAGTGGATCGGTACGGCTGGAACTTCTCCATTTGGAGCTTATGGTTACAATCCGGCTGGTTATCGTGTTGGACAAGCAGGAAGCCGTAACCGAAGTGCCGTGAAGGTTTGGGACAAACGCGAATTCAAAGACCTAAGCGACAAAGAGGAACTGAACACGCGGAATCTAAAAATGGCCTTGCGCAGATTGCGCGTTTTCACGCGACAAGGACATGAAGAGGAATTGGACCTGAGTGCCACCATCAAGAAGACTTCTAAGAACGCTGGTTTCCTTCAGATTGAAATGCGACCCGAACGGAAGAATAACGTGAAGGTGCTGATGCTGTTCGATATTGGTGGAACGATGGACGACCACATTGATCTGTGCTCCAAGCTTTTCAGCGCTGCGAAATACGAGTTCAAACATTTGGAATTCTACTACTTCCATAATTGCTTGTATGAACGACTTTGGAAGGAAAACAGAAGACGATTCAACAATATCAGCCCAACGTTTGATGTGATGCACAAATTCAATGACGACTATCGGTTGATCATTGTAGGAGATGCAACCATGTCGCCTTGGGAGATTTTACAACCTGGTGGAAGCGTAGAGCACAATAACCCCGAAGCTGGTTTGGTTTGGATGGAACGGATTACGCAGAAATTCAAACACCACGTTTGGATCAATCCTAACCCTGAAGACAGTTGGCGCTATTCCGAATCGACTCAGATTCTGAAGCAAGCTATGAATGACCGCATGTTTCCGCTGACGATGGAAGGTTTATCGAAAGCGATGAACATGCTGAAAACGGCCAACAAAAGGTCGGTTAACAAGACAGAGGTTTAACTGCGGACAAGAACTTGCAAAGTAAACGTGAGGGATGGAAGCGGCATCCTTTTTTCATTCACTTACATTTCGAGAACCTCAGTGCCCGTGCTGAAAAAAGATACAGCGAACAGCCCGGCCCCGATTTTTCATCGGGGACACGCCCTATAATCTTTTGAACAATTTTTGAGTTCCAATGCATACATCGGAAATTGATCTTATTTTAGTGCTCTACAGATGATGATGACCCGATTTCTTACATTTTTTTCGCTGATGCTGTTATCAACCTTGGTTGTGGCGCAAGGAAATTTTGATGAGGGATTGCGTTGGTACAATCAGCGGACTTCGGGTGCCGTTGGTCTGCAGGCAAAACCGGAACACATCGACAAAGCGATTCTTTACTTCAACAAAGCTTTGGCAAGCCACGAAAATGAGCTGGAAGCGGGTATTTATCTGATGCGCAGCTACATTTTTAAGGCGCGATTTACGCAAGATACAGATAGCGACAAGAGGAAAACGTTTCAGTTAGCGAAAGAGATCGGAGACCGACTCGTTCCCAGATTTGCGCTGAGTAAGGAACTTCGTTTTGAATACTTGAGTTCTCTTGGTCAGTGGGGCGAAGTGATGGGCGTTTTTAGAGCTGCAAAGGAAGGCGTGGTTGATAAGGTGAAGCACGAAATGGAAGCGCTGATAAAGCTTGATCCTGAGTTCAGGAAAGGCGTTCCGGAAAGGGCTTTGGCTGTTTTGAATCTTCGGGTTCCAAAAATTCCGTTCATCCTTAGTTGGCCAGACAAGAAGAAATCACTTGTGATGACACGTAAGGTTGTGGACAAATATCCTGACGATATCGGCAACAACTTCTATCATGCTGAAGCCTTAATTGAAAATGGCCATGAAGAAGAAGCAAAGAGCTACTTGATGCGTGCCTTATCCATGCAACCTGAGAAAGAGTATCTGTTGGAAGACCGTTCGCTGCACATTCAAGCGAAGAAGATGCTGAATCAGATTCAGGGCAAATAAGCAATTCATTATTTCTGAACTCACGGCTAACTTGAAGCCATACATTTGCGGCCATGTCTGGCGAAAAGAAAGTTCATCCTAAAGTAAAGTCGAGTTTGCATCCACGGAATAAGCACCGTGAACGCTACGATTTCAAACAACTGACCGAAAGCCATCCGGAATTGGGTCCATTCGTGAAATTGAACGCTTATCAGGATGAATCGATTGAGTTCTCTGACCCGTTGGCAGTAAAAACCTTGAACAAGGCATTACTGAAACACCATTATGGAATTACGTTTTGGGACGTGCCAGAAGGTTACCTCTGCCCTCCTATTCCGGGCCGTGCAGATTACTTGCATCACATTGCTGGCCTTTTGGGAGAAAGTAACTACGGAAACATTCCAACGGGAGACAGAGTGCTCTGTTTGGATATTGGTGTTGGCGCCAATTGCGTGTATCCGATGCTTGGAGCGATTGAATACGGCTGGTCGTTTATTGGAACTGATATTGACCCAACAGCCGTTGCGAATGCCAAAGTGATTGTAGAACAAAATGAGGTTTTGGAAGGGAAGATTGACATTCGATTACAGTCGAACCCGAAAGATGTGTTGTATGGCGTGATCAGGATTGAAGACAGGGTAGATCTGACCATTTGCAATCCACCTTTCCATGCTTCGCTGGAAGAAGCACAAGCAGGAACGCTCCGAAAAGTGAACAATCTGAATCATAAAAAAGTGGCTATTCCTACCAAGAATTTTGGTGGTCAGAATTCGGAACTATGGTGTGATGGAGGCGAAAAACGCTTCATTAGAAACCTGATTCACGAAAGCAAGAAATTCTCTACTTCAGTGTTCTGGTTCTCCACGCTCATTTCCAAGCAATCGAACCTGAAAAGTGTGTATGGAGCACTTAAAGCCGCAGAAGTGGTTGAAGTGAAGACCATTCCAATGGGACAAGGAAACAAAACCAGTCGCATTGTGGCTTGGACATTCTTAAAACCTCACCAGCAGCGTGCTTGGCGAGAAACGAGATGGAATTTAAGCGAGCCTGAAAAGGCTTAAGCCAACTTCCTTTCGGAAACATTCAAGAGCTTCAACTTTTCCTCGAAGCTTGCAACTTCTGCTCTAAGCAACTCGATGCTTTTTTGCGCGCTCACCAACAACGGATTGTCTGGTTTGGCATTCGCAAAAAACGCCATATTGTTCTCGTACTTCATCAGTTCGTCCTTCTTCTCGCGAAGCATTTTCTGAACGTAATGTCTTTCGCGTTGGATCTGATCGACTCCATTATCGCCAACAGCCATTCGCTCAACCTTATTCTTAAAACGGACCTTTTCCACTTGGCCTTTGTCCATTTTAAGCTGTGCGTACAGCTTCTGAATGGCATTGTCGTACTCAGTGGCAATTCGATTTACATCCTTCTTAGGCACGTGATCAATAGCAGCCCACTCGGCAGCAAGCAATTTTATCGCTTCTAATCCTTCTTCTTTCGATCCTTCCAATTTAGTATTGGCCATTTTGGCAAGCAATTCCTCTTTGGATTTTAAACAAGCCGCTTCGCGGTCATCTTTTGAATCGAACCACTCTTTCTTTCTGTTGAAGAATTCATCGCAAACGCCTCTGAATTTGCTCCACAGTTTGTTTTCATCGCGTGGTCCAGCAGAACCAACACGTTTCCAATCGTTCTGCAAACGTTTGAACTTATCTCCAGCTTCGCGCCATTCCGTGCTATCTTTCAACTGTTCGGCACGCGCGATCAGCTTTTCCTTCGCCTCTTTATTCTCTTTGAAACCTTCTCTGGCCTCGCCAAGCAATCCTTTTTTCTTCTCGAAAAACTTATCTAAAGCTTCTTTGAACTCTTCCCAAACAGCATGATGATGCTTTCGCTCCACCTGACCGATCAACTTCCAGTCTTCGCGCAATTTGTTTACCTCTTCAGTCAGCTTATTCCACTTCGAGATCGAATTCGAATCAGTTTCTGCCATTTCCAGCACTCGCACAACCATCGCTTTTTTCGCATCCAAGTTGGTTTCCATTTCTGATTTTCGTTCAGAATAGAAATCCTGGATCTTCTTGTGCAGCACCTTCACAGCTTCGTAATAGCGTTCGCGAAGCGCCTGAAAAACCTCTGGTTTCACAGGGCCGGCTTCTTCCCACTCTTCTTTGGCTGCAGCTAAAATGAACTCAATATCCTTGATGATTTCAGCCGTTGAAAGCTCTTCCAATTTCTTAACGATGGAATCGCGTATCTCCAAGTTCTTGGCAAGGTCATATTCCTTGAGTTCCTTGTTGATGTTGATGTTGTAGTAGAAACGATCAACCTCTGCTTTGTAATCGCTGCTGAGCTCAGCCACTTTCTCTTTCGGAACCGCTCCTACCTTCTTCCATCGATCTTGAAAATCCTTGAAACGATCGAAACTCTTACCGATGTTCTCTTCGTTATCAATTAGCTCTTTCAGCCCTTTCAGCACTTCCTTTTTCTCCGCAAGGTTCTTCTTTTCGGCTTCTTCCCTTACATGAATGAACTTGGCCTTGTTGTCGCGATACTTGCTATAAAGCTCTTTGAAGGTATCTTCCAAGGGATTTGGAATTGGAATAAAATCTTCCATTTGAGCACCCAATTCGCGGTGTTCTAATTTCTGTTGGTCCAACTTCTGATGGTTCAATACATAAAAAGCCGACTTCAATTCGGTGGCTTCTCGCATTGTTTCATCTATCGGTAGTTCCAACAGTTCTTCAAGGCGCGCAATGATTTCTTCCTGTGTTTCCATTATCGTAAAAAAGGAGTGCAAAGTAACGGGGCTACGGTTAATATTGCAAAGTTGATATTTGTACATGGATTACGATCGATTTCCTGATATACCTGAAGAATTTTATAACTCAGACACCAGACAACCCTTCACAAACTGTTTGGTTTGCGAATGCAATTTGATGGAAGAAACGCAACCTTACGCCATAGAACGGGCCATCAGGCACTATCCGGAAATGGAGTTGAAAAGCGTGGTTTTTGAATATGCCATGTGCGCCAAATGCATTGCGCAAATGGAAACCGAACTTTCTTCAGAGACCAAAATGGCCATTATGCGCTATTTCAGCGAGAACTTGGATTTCGGCTCGCGTCCGCGATGGCGACCAGCAGAAGATGAGGACGGAGAACCGATTCCGTTCAATGTGGCAGAATGGATAGACACGTGTTCTGTGAAAGGCGTACCTCGATCGGAATTGTACGAATACACGCTTTGCGCCAGATGCATTGGCGGCAAGATCATTCCAGAAGTGGTTCCTTACATGATCAGCGGTTTGGCCCAAGATGACCTTATCGAACTTTTCTCGAACAAATCGTTAGGCTTCTTCGATGATTTTACGGACCGACATTTTTCCGGGCCTCCAGAATTGAAAGAACTTTTCAAAGGCAGACCGATATTGGTTTAGATTTCTGACATATTCATACCTTGATGTTACCAATTGTAACCTCATGACCAGTATCCGAATTCGCCCGCGCTTTAAGGCCACTTACAACCTCACACCTACCGAAATTGAAGAGCTTGTTCGGAAACATCTCGCAGAAATGGACTGCGGCTGTTCTGCAGAAATCATTCCTGGGTTTATTGTTCTTCGAATAAGAATGCAAGACCGGCATTTCTGGTCGCCTCAACTTAGTTTATCGTTTGAAAAGGATGAGGAAGGCAATGGAACCATCATTCGAGGACATTATGGTCCAAACCCGATGGTTTGGGCCTTTTTCACGTATGGCTATGCTGCCATTGGTATCCTAAGCGTGTTTTTGGGCATGTATGGTTTTTCTCAGTACTCGCTAAAGCAAGATGCAGGAATCCTTTGGGTTCTACCTGTATTTGCGGCCGCAGCGGCCATCTTGTACATCATTGCCCAATTCGGTCAGAAATTAGGGGTTGAACAAACCTTTTGGCTTCACCACTTCTTCGAAGAATCTATTGGACACCGAATTCACTTAAGTTAAATAATGCGCTGAAATCGGTCATAAGGAGATGATTCCGATTTGATTTCGTTCCTTTGATAACAACCCTATATTAACCCTTGCCATCAACCCCTTATGGCTTCCATTTTCTCTCACGCAATAGCAGCCACTGCGCTGGGAACGGTTCGATTTCCAAAAAAGGAGGTCTACAAGTATTTTGCTTTAGGGATTTTCTGTGCCACATTCCCCGATTTTGATGTGATCATGTTCAAATTGGGGATTCCGTATGATCACCCATTTGGACATCGGGGCTTTTTCCATTCGCTGCTTTTCGCCTACCTGCAAGGCCTGTTCATCGTTCGTGTGTTCTATTCGAATTTGGCTTTTGCAACCAAGGCTAGCATGACCATCGGTTTCTACTTCTTCTGCTGTGGTGTTTCTCATAGCTTATTGGATGCCATGACCAACGGAGGAAAAGGAGTTGCCTTCTTTGCTCCTTTCGACAATACGCGGTATTTCCTACCGTGGCGTCCGATTGAGGTTTCGCCTGTGGATGTGGAATCGTTCTTTGGAGAATGGGGCATGCGCGTGTTGCACAGCGAACTGTATTACGTAATGATTCCTTCGTTTCTGTTGATGGCTGGAATGTTTGCCATTCAGAAGTTCAGCTCCAAGAAATAGTCTTTAATTGCTATTGAGTTAGGAGTTGAATCTTGTTTCTGCCCAATTTCACCAAGCCTTTGTGCTCCATTTGCTTTAGGATGCGGGAAATGACTTCGCGCGATGAGTTCAGATCGACCGCTATTTCCATGTGAGACATTGGAATTTCTTCCGCGTTCAGCGCGTTGGCCTTTTCCTGAAGGTATTTGAGCAAGCGCTCATCCATCCGAAGAAACGCGATGCTGTCCAAGGCTTCAAGCAATTCTTCAAAGCGCATGCGATAGGTGTTCATCACAAAACTTCTCCAATCTCGAAATTTCATCCACTCATCCATATACTCCACCGGAACAACCAACATGGTCACTTTCTCTTGAGCAACGGCCCTGATCTCGCTTCGCTTATACGCCATGCAGCAGGTAAGCGACATGGCGCAGGTTTCTCCCGATTGCAAGTAATACAGCAACAACTCACGACCTTCCTCATCTTCGCGCATCACTTTCACCGACCCTGAAATGATCATGGGAATGGTTTGGATGTTGGCGCCAATATCCATCAGCAGATCACCTTCTTCCACCTCTTTATAAGTGGCGTGTTCCTTTATGGCGTTTACAAGATCCGTATCCAAAATGGATGGGAAGTGATTTTCGAGGATGGTTTCGATACTTTGGTTCATGGGTTCAAATTGGGTGCTCTGAAGTGCTTTTCCTAAGTTTGCGGCAAATTAACGTATATGACGATCACAAAGGACAAAGTGGTGTTAATTCACTACACATTAAAAGACAA
The DNA here is from genome assembly GCA_021739695.1 of Flavobacteriales bacterium. NCBI lineage: Bacteria > Pseudomonadati > Bacteroidota > Flavobacteriia > Flavobacteriales > Flavobacteriales bacterium. The sequence continues at coordinate 175,346 of JAIPBM010000003.1, forward strand.
CACTGGAGAAACAATTGATTCTTCGGAAGGTAAGGAACCATTGGCTTACATTCAAGGAATTGGCAATCTCATTGTTGGTTTAGAGGAAGAATTGGAAGGAAAAGCTGCTGGAGATAAGGTGAAGGCAACCGTTGCACCCGAAAAAGGCTACGGACTTCGTCACGAAGAAAATGTACATATCGTTCCGCTTTCTGGATTTCAGGCCGATGGCGATGAACAACTAGAGGTTGGCATGCAGGTTCGTGTTGAAACCAACGAAGGAATCAGCATGGCCGATGTGGTGAAAATTGAAGGCGATGAGGTAACACTCGACCTCAATCATCCATTGGCTGGAGAAACACTTCATTTTGATGTGGAGATCATTGATGTGCGCGATGCGACCAAACAAGAATTGGAGCACGGGCATGCACACGGCCCAGGTGGACATCACCATCATTGATCAAAAATATCTTTGAATCTGAAAGGCATCCCGATAAATGGGATGCCTTTCTTTTTTCATTCTGTTTCCAGTCAGTTTAGATTTCCTCCAATTTGTTAACATTGGAGAGATATGCCAGAAACATTTGACGTTTGGAAATTACTTGCAGGCCTGGGCATCTTCATGTTTGGCATGTTCCTCATGGAGGAATCGGTCAAGAATTTGGCCGGCCGTTCATTCAAGACATTCATCCGTAATTACACCACCGGAAGGATAAAGTCTGTCCTTTCGGGTGCTTTTGTAACGGCCATTCTGCAAAGCTCTTCGGCTGTTTCCCTCATGGTACTTGCGTTTGTTGGCGCTGGCATCATGGCCATGGAAAACGCCATCGGTGTCATTCTCGGTTCAAACATCGGAACCACAGCAACTGCTTGGCTTGTGGCCTTTTTCGGTTTCAAGGTGAACATTGAAGATTATTCGCTGCCGTTGATTGGCATCGGAGGATTGGGACTCATCTTCCTCGGACGTTCGGTTCGTTATTCCAACATCAGCAAGCTCTTGGTAGGATTCGGCTTCCTTTTCATGGGGCTCGATTACATGAAAACGAGTGTCGAGCAACTCACACAGACTTTCGATATCACTTCCCTACCCGATTACGGCATACTTCCTTATGCACTTGCCGGTCTGGTTCTCACTGCCGTGATGCAAAGTAGTTCCGCCACCATCGCCATCGTTCTGACGGCACTGAATGCCAAAGTGATTGCCTTTAACGCTGCTGCCGCCATGGTTGTTGGGGCCAATGTCGGAACTACGGTAACCGTCATTCTGGGAACCATCGGTGCTTCGCAGATCAAGAAGCGCGTGGCCTTGAGTCATTTCTCCTTCAACTTCATCTCGGCAGTTATTGGCCTTTTGCTGCTTCCTGCCATGGTCTGGCTCATCAGTCTCTTACTCGGACCGAAAAACAACGATGCGGTGATGGGAATTGCGTTGTATCACACGCTTTTCAATGTGCTTGGCGTACTGTTCTTTATGCCTTTCATCGGACTGTTTTCCAAACTGCTTATCAAGGTGTTTCCCGATAAAGTGGCAATTAGCACCAAGTACATTCAGAACGTGACGGCTGAAGTGAGCGATGCAGCCATCGAAGGACTTCACAAAGAAGTGCTGTACTTCATTTCCAACGCGCTGAAATACAATCTACATGCCCTAAGGATTGATTCCAGTCTCGTATTTGAGGATGAAAACGTGCATGTGTCAAAGCGGATCAAACATTCGCAGGAAGATGATTATGATGGATTGAAACTTCTGCAATCGGAGATATTCTCCTTTGCCTCTACCATTCTAATGGCAGAATTGAGCAAGGACGAATCGAAATTGGTAAACAGCCAATTACACGCGGCCCGAATGGCACTTCATTCGACCAAATCGATCAAAGATGTGATTCACAACTTCGATGAATTTGAATCATCCGATAATGCCGTGCTGAATGAGGAAAATGCGCTTTTTAGAAAGCGAATGATCGAACTTTATTTGAAGTTGGTTTCGGTGATGGAAGCAACCGACCACTCGGACATTGGAGGAAAACTCGGCAAGATCCTGAAACACCTGAAAAAGGAGGACGAAAAATTCGTGAGCGTAATAACCACGGCTACCGCACAGGGTAAGATCAAGAACCTCGACATCACGAATATGTTAATGGTGAACAGGGCCTTTGTTCAATCATCTCGACAAGTGGTGCTTGCACTAAAAGAGATCTTGCTATCAGAATCGGAACTGGCTCTCTTTGAGTCCATGACTGAAAATGACGTGGATGAAGCGGGTGATTTAGATTGAAACGAATTAAAAAGGGCAGTGAAAATTCACTGCCCTTTTCGTTTCCAATTTTGTGAGCGTTTACGCTTCAATCAACGCATAATCGGTATAACCTTTCTCTCCCGGTGTATAGAACGTAGAAAAATCAGGTGCGGTCAATTCGATGCCTTCTTTCATTTTGGTGACCAGATCAGGATTGCCAATGAATGGACGACCGAATGCCGCCAATTCGCCATTTCCAGCCTGAAGCGCTGCTTCGGCAGCATCTTTATCCAAACCACCGCTGACAATGATCGTTCCTGCAAAACCACTGGCAATTGCCGCTTTCACATCATCTCCCACTTGCGGAGCACCCATAGAAGAATGATCTACGATATGAACGTAAACGATACCAGTCTTCTTCAATTGAGCAGCCAATTGCGCGTACTGTTCCTTCACTTCCGGAAATGGTGCTAATCCGTTGAATGCTCCGTTTGGGGAAAGACGGATACCAACTCTATCACCACCAATGGCGGTCACAACACGTTTAGCCACTTCCACCGCAAATCGGTTACGGTTTTCAATTGAACCACCCCATTCGTCTGTTCTTAGGTTAGTAGTTGGATGAAGGAATTGCTCAATCAAGTATCCATTGGCTGCATGCAATTCAACTCCATCAAAACCTGCGGCAATCGCATTCTTTGAAGCTGTGACGTATTCTTCAATAGCGGCTTCAATATCTGCCGCAGTCATCGCTTCAGGCTCAGGAAAATCCTGCATTCCGTTGGCATCCGTGTACATCTGCTCTTCCAGTCGTACGGCTGAAGGTGCCACAACCCTTGCTCCTTCCGGCATGTTATCTGGATGCGAAACACGTCCTGTGTGCATCAATTGCATGAAGATCTTTCCGCCTTTGGCGTGAACCGTATCTGCAACAAGTTTCCAACATTCCGTTTGTGCTGCGCTAAATGCACCTGGAATACGAGCATAGCCCAATCCGTTGGCAGATGGTGCTACTCCTTCGGTGATGATCAATCCTGCTTCGGCACGCTGACCGTAATATTCGGCCATCAATTCGTTTGGGATGTTTCCGATGGCGCGGCTACGGGTCATTGGTGCCATTACCACACGGTTATTCAAAGTGATCGGTCCCAACTTAAATTGGGTAAAAAGTTTTTCAGACATAATTTTTAGGGTTAATGAGTATTTCAATGTTCAAACATTGAAATTAATGGAATGTTTCACTCCTTCTCAACATTTCATGAAATGACAGCTTCTTGACAGCAATGAAACTATCTATCACAGTATTCACAACCTTTGGACGAAACGCATACATTTGAAATGCCTTAACACAAACACCACACGTTTTGAAAATAGGAGTACCAAAAGAAACACAAGCGCGCGAAACCAGAGTGGCCATTACCCCTACCATCGCGAAACAACTGAAAGCCAAAGGATTTGAGATCATCGTAGAGAGCGGAGCGGGCGAAAGTTCCTTCTTCTCGGATGGGGATTATACACAGGCCGGGGCAGTTATCGGTGCCAAGGCCAATGCCTTTGAATGCGATATCGTAGCTAAGATCAATCCACCGACAGTGGAGGAAGCGCAAAAACTGAAAGCGGGATCAACCCTGATCTCATTGCTGTTTGCAGCTACCAACCCAGAAGTGGTGAAAGCATTGGCCGAAGCGGGCGTGAATGCTTTCTCAATGGATGCCATTCCGCGCACATCACTGGCACAAAGCATGGACGTTCTGAGTTCACAGGCCAACTTGGCGGGCTACAAAGCGGTGTTGCTTGGCGGTGCTGAAATGGGTAAGATATTCCCGATGTTGATGACCTCCGCTGGAACCATCAAACCTTCTACCGTTGTCATTTTTGGAGCTGGCGTAGCAGGATTGCAAGCTATTGCCACGGCAAAAAGGCTTGGAGCAAACGTCTGGGTTTCGGATATCCGTCCAGAGACGAAAGAACAGGTGCAATCGCTTGGTGGAAAGTTCATTGAAGTGGAAGGAGACGAGAGCGTGGACATGAAAGGCGGTTACGTGACCAACGTTTCGCCAGAGTTCTTGAAGAAGCAACAAGAAGTTGTAACGGCAAAAGTTGCCGAAGCCGATCTGGTCATCACCACCGCTCTTATCCCAGGTAGAAAAGCGCCTCTGTTGATAACCGATGAGATGCTTGCCAAGATGAAACCGGGAGCCGTTATCGTTGATATGGCCGTATCGCAAGGCGGAAACGTCAGCGCCAGTAAACTGAACGAAACGGTTCGGGTTGGTGGCGTCACCATCCTTGGAGAAGGAAACCTCCCTGCTACGCTGCCGATGAATGCCAGCGAGCTCTTCGCCAAGAACGTTTCGAACTTCCTGCTTCATCTTACCACGGAAAATCAGTTCAATTGGAACATGGAAGACGAGATCACCGCTGGTTCGCTCATTATCCGCGATGGCAAACTGGTGCACCTTTCTGTGTTGCCGAAAGAAACAGCTAGCGCTTAATGTTTATTATCCATAAATCCCCCGTCACAAAACGTTCCGCAAGCTCCACTTTTGTGCCACCCCCTTTTGAAGGGGGACTGAGCTCCGTCCTCCTTTGTAAAGGAGGTGCCGAGGAACGAGGCGGAGGATTTTTTTCAATCACTCATCAACAATAACTAACTCCTAATACCTAACAGCTAAAACCCAACCATGGAACCAATCTTAGCATTTGCCTACGAGCACATGGACATGATCTACATCGTCATCCTGTCCATCATTCTCGGAATTGAAGTCATTGAAAGCGTACCCACCGTACTGCACACGCCTCTGATGAGCGGTGCCAACGCCATCCACGGGGTTGTTGTGGTGGGCGCCATCATTGTGATGGGAACCGCATCGCCCGACAACTACGTAGCGCTCATTCTCGGTTTTCTGGCCGTCATTCTCGGCACGGTGAACGTGGTGGGAGGATTTGTGGTCACCGACCGCATGTTAGAGATGTTCAAGAAGAAACCAGCTAAAAAAGACTAAGCAATGGGAGCCTATATTTTAGAGATAGCGTACCTGATCGCATCGGTACTTTACATTTTCGGATTGAAAATGATGAGCGACCCGAAGACCGCCCGTAAGGGAAATCTTTGGGCAGCTGCGGGTATGACCGTAGCGGTTGCTGCCACCATCGTGCTTTATACAGATCATGAAGGAAGGCACCTACACAACCTTCCGTGGATCATTGCTGGAATTGCCATTGGTTCGGTGCTCGGCTACGTGATGGCCAAGCGCGTGCAGATGACCGATATGCCGCAGATGGTTTCGCTCTTCAACGGCATGGGTGGTGCTTGTGCCGCCATTATCGGACTCATTGAGTTTCCGCATTATGCGCACGACCCGAATGCTTCCATGCTTACTCTTCTCACGATTTATGCAGGATTGGTCATCGGTTCCACCTCGTTTGCAGGTAGTATGATTGCCTTCCTGAAGCTGAATGGCAACCTGAACAAGGACATCCGACTGCCTTTCTATAACGTGATGAACACAGGGCTCATCATAGCTGCGGTTGGTCTCACCATCTGCTTGGCAGGAGGACACATTGGCGCTGAAAACGTTGACATGTGGGTCTACATCCTTCTTGGTCTGAGTTTGGCCTATGGCGTGCTCTTCGTACTGCCAATTGGTGGGGCGGATATGCCCGTGGTTATCTCCCTTTTGAACTCCTTTACGGGAATGGCGGCTGCTTTTGGTGGCTTCCTCTATGGCAACATGGCCATGCTGACGGGCGGTATTCTCGTTGGTTCGGCAGGAACGATTTTGACGGTGGTGATGTGCAACGCCATGAACCGTTCGCTTTCGGCTGTCATCTTTGGTGCTTTCGGTACAGGAGGCGGAGCAGCCGCAGCTGCTGGCGATGGCGTTCAGAAATCGTACAAGCAAACGAGCCCAAGCGACTTGGCGGTGTTGCTCAATTACTCTTCTAAGGTGATCATTGTTCCTGGGTATGGTTTGGCCGTGGCGCAAGCGCAGCACGTGGTGCATGAGTTGGAAAGCATCCTTGCCAGCCGTGGTGTGGAAGTGAAATACGCCATTCACCCTGTGGCGGGACGTATGCCCGGACACATGAACGTGCTGCTGGCAGAAAGCAACGTGGAATACGACAAACTGGTGGAGATGGAAGACATCAACCCTGAGTTCTCTACCTGCGATGTGGTGCTGGTGCTGGGTGCCAACGATGTGGTGAACCCTGCCGCCAAGGAAGACCCCTCCTCGCCTATCTACGGCATGCCAATTCTATCTGTGGAAGATGCCAAGCACACGGTCATCAACAAGCGCTCCATGAGCGTGGGCTACGCGGGCATTGACAACGACCTCTTTTACCGTGATAAGAGCAGCATGCTCTTTGGCGATGCCAAGAAGGTGCTCACGGAGTTGGTGAGTGAGTTGAAGGCGCTTTAGAAAAAGAATATTATGGTCTTAAAAATACTTGCCATTACTCTAAGTTCTGCAATACTGATTGTAAGCAACTGCTTAGGTCAAGAGGAGTTTTACGATCAAAAATTCAATAAAGTTGATGCCAAGAATATTTTTTACTTCAAAAAGGCTATCGGATATGAAGATGCCGGAATAGATACCTATTCGATTGGAGACGAAATAGTTATGGAATTTTTAGACCCAGTGACTGGAGCATTCTTAGGAGTTTTTGCCGATACTTCGAAAATCAACTTATCTGAATTACACTATCTCAAAAACGACAGTAAGATGAGAAGATTGTTATCAAAGTATTCAAGCCCTATTGCAATTCGTATTTATGAAGGAAAAGTATTCATTGGCATGTCAAAAGACGAAGCCGAAGAAAGTTGGGGAAAGCCTAATGACATCAATCGTACAATAACGGAGAACCTAGTTTCAGAGCAATGGGTCTATCCCAATGGACAGTACCTATATTTTGAGAATGGAGTACTTACCGCAATTCAAGATTAAAACAGTCCTAAACGATATTCAAAAACTTCTGTCATAGCCTCCAATAAGAAACAACATATTGTACCAAAAACTTACCTCAAGCATTGGAAGGCAGCTGATAGGAATAGTGAAGTGTACGGAATAAATTTCGGAGACAAATACAAGAAGCTTGTAAGGCCTTTTGGCTTGGAAGACCAAGTCTTTAAGAGGACGAATTATTATGACAATAATTATTCCAAGTATCCGAAATTTATTGAGATTGACATACTGAGTCGGGAAGTAGAACCTTATTACGATAAAATCATGTCAGTAGTGGGCTCTCATGAACCACTTACAGAAGACCTCCTTCAGACTATCGCATTATGGATACTTTTCTCCGACTTGAGAAAACCTAGTTATCGAAACGATGCTCAGAGAATCTCAGAATTTACGTTGAAAACTATTTCCTTCCAGAGATACGGATCCAGAACGCAAGAACTTGATAAAACGATAGAATCGGTTTCTGTTCAAATGGGTAAAAAATCTCAACTCTACGGACTATCCAATCCTAAGATGCTTAAGAATTTGATGGATTTGTTCCTTCGAATTCTTTGTACAAAGCGATGGCGTTTTCTAAAAGCAGTAGAAGGTTTCACATTTTGGACAAATGATAGTCCTGGATTTTCAGTTAACACAAATCCCCTAACAAACACAAAAACACCATATTTTGATTGTTTAGAGATGAATAAAAACTCAATTAATTACTATCCATTATCTCCCTATTTATGTTTAGAAATAAGCCCATATCCCGAATCAGGCGAAGAGGGCAACTTGGGTGCTTACGGTTATTCTCAAGCAAACCTCGAATTGATGAACTTCATTAATGACGGAGTGGTCGCGACACACAATCAGATGGTAATTGCCAATAACAAGGAGGAGCTTGAAAAGCACATTAAGTGGTAAATCCTCGCTGGCGCAAGTTTGCAACTTGTACCTCCAACCCCACCCCTTTCTTAGCTACTGAAAAGCGTTCTTAGCCAAGACCTAAGAGGTTTTGAAAATCTTGAAGGTCTATTCTTCACGTATGTCTGCAAATTAGTCTATATTCAGAATCAGGGTAGCAAGGAATTTGATGGTATACATTAAAAAACTAACTTTTAATTTCAATTAATAAATGATCAATAACACTAGGCTTACAAGTTCATTGATTCCAAATGCATTTTTTGCTGCATTAATTATCCTTTTTTGCTCATGCAATAATGAAGAATCAATAAGATGCTGTCGAAACACGTACGTAGAAAATGGTGAAATCGGTGCTCTAAACCTAACGTCACCTATTTGTGATACGAACTACTTGGAAGTAGTTAACGGTGTGAATTTGTTGTATGGCGATTCAGCCCCATGGTTGCATGTAGATACTTGGAACGAGTTCGTGGAATTAGTCAATGATAACCAACTTGGGTTGGAATGGGTTTGTGATGAATAGTTAATTCACGCTAACATATGTTTGCAACCTGCGCTCACAACTCATCCTTCCGCGCCAACACCCTACCTATTTCCTAGCCACTGAAATGCGTTCTTAGCCAAGTCCTACGAGGTTTTTAGAAACCTCGTAGGTCTGAGCATTGCGGCTGTTTCGCTGATGGATTTGAGCACAAACCCATTTTAATATTGGAGCAAAAGGCACTTTTTTGCCGTTTCCATAGCTCTTTCTGTCATCGGAAGAGCTCTTTTCATCATCGGAAGAGCTATGGCAACCATTTCCTTAGCTCTTTTTGTCGTTGGAAGAGCTATGGCAGTCATTTCCTTAGCTCTTTCTGTCAGTGGAAGAGCTATGGAAACCATTTCCTTAGCTCTTTTTGTCAGTGGAAGAGCTATGGCAGCCATTTCCTTAGCTCTTTCCCTCTCTTCCTTAGCTCTTTCGGTCACGTGGAAAAACGGTTTTTCTTAGCTGTTGAAATCAGTTCTTAGCCAAAACCTTCAAGGTTTTGAAATGCTCGTAGGTCTGACTGCCGACACAGTTTATTGAACAGACTCCTGTTTGGCGATTTCCTAAGCTTGTTCTGTGTCTTCCTAAGCTATGGCAGCCTTTGGCATAGCTTGGGCAAAGGTTTTCTAAGCTATGGCGGTCTCTTCCTAAGCTATGGCAGCCTTCGGCATAGCTTGGGCAAAGGTTTACTAAGCTTGTTTTGTGTCTTCCTAAGCTATGGCAGCCTTTGGCATAGCTTGGGCAGAGGTTTCCTAAGCTTGTTTTGTGTCTTCCTAAGCTTATTCGCTCAGAAACGGAAACGCCTTTTTCTTGAATGTGTCAAACTATTTCAAGGAAGGGACAAAGAGATTAAAGGGATATACTAGGTTTAAAAAACAGGGGTGTCCTAAAAGACCTGGCAATTTCCCATTTGACTTCTCTCAGAACAGGCCGTTCAGAATGACAGCTGGGTAGTGCTAAGAGTGAAAGGATCGTTGCTCCAGCAAATACGCTGTTTCACGTAGCCACCACGAATAGGGCGAAGTAATTTGGCGGCCCATAATTCTAACCGTACTCTACATGAAATTCAAGTATCTTTCTTTTGTTTCCCTTGCATTGCTCGCATCCTGCGATGATTTTACCAAGCCCCATGAAGCGGCATTCACTGCCAACGGCACTGGCTATACCTGTGGCGAAGATGATGTATCTGCCAGTTATTACAACACCACCGAAAATCATTTGCAAGTGGTTGCTTATGCGAATGGGTCTGAAAAACATTCGCTGGCCATTGTAGTGGATCTGGATAGGGTTAAGGAAGTGGTGGCCTTAGACTCGGCACAGGAAGGATGCTATTTCCTTTGGGCCAATTCGTCTATTTACTACACGGTGGTGTCTGGTCAATGGGAAATAACCGAATATGAAGAAGGCAATCCTGCTTCGCGCCACACGGAAGGGAATTTTGAATTTATTGCAGTTAACCCATACGATAGTGCAGATACGGTGCGAGTAACCAATGGGTCATTCTACGTCAACAATTACTAGTTGGGCCACTACGATCTTTAACTGCTGAAATACGTTCTTAGGCCAGACCTTCAAGGAAAAACCTTGAACTGTCACAGTTTATTGAATAGACTCCATTACTGCGGTCAGATCAACCTTCTCCAATGGGTGAGGCTGACCTTCCAACTCCACGTAGCGTGCATTGGGAATATGCTTCTGTGCCCAAAGCGTTTCATCTTTCGAAACCATGGCATCTTCGCTGCCGCGCAATAGAAGCACTGGGCATTTTACGGCAGCAAGCAGCTCGGCTGTCAGCGTTGGTGAGTTACCTAAGGCAAGCATCATGTCGGCAGTTCTGAACATAACGTCCTTCCAATGATCTCCATGCCGTTGTTGAAGCAAGGCAGCAAAGGCTGGCACCTTCTCCTCCACCTTATCTGGGTTCAACATCCGAATCTCTTGCTGTGCTCCTTCTGGCGTCCAATCGAATTTGGTGGCGAGTGTGGTTACGCTTTTCACCATTTCAGGGTGTTTGGCAGCCAGATATAAGGCCACGTAACCGCCCATGCTGTAACCGAACAGATGGACAGGCTTAGTCAACGATTCAAGCACATTTTCTGCCATGGCTTCTATCGAATACGGTTCACCGTTGGAGGACTTCGCTCCGTGGCCAGGAAGGTCGAGGCACGCGGCATCGGCTTCAATAAAATCGGCAAGTGGCTGCATCTGCTTAGCTGAACCAAGTGCACCGTGCAGAAAAATTGTTCGAAAAGACATGCGACAAAGAATGGGAAAAAGTTTCTCTCCCAAAAGCTGAGGTTTACTTTGGTGCTATGGCCTTGGCCAAGTTGCAAGGACTGCCATCTTCTCCATTCCCTCTAGCAAGCAACCCTACAAGGTTTCTAAAAACCGAGTAGGGCTATGGAGTCGCTACAGTATGCTCTTCAATCAATGGCAGATCAGGTTCTTACCACAGATGCTTTTCCGATTGGTAAGCAGACCACCGTTCATTACCAGCTGCACATCGCTGAAATTGAGCGTCACATTTCCGTTGGCATCAGCCGTTGCCTCTACGGTTCCGCTGTCGCTATCGCTGAACCAGCTGCTTTGGTCATCCTCTGTTTCTTCGTAAAAGTTCATTCTGAAGGTTGCCAATCCGGCAGGTGCTGCCGTACTTGCTATTTGCCACATGCCATTATCGAGCTGATACGTGGTGGTCTGCCCCGCTGGAGGAACACTGCTAAGCGTAACGTTGATGGCCGGAATGATGAGCGTACTACCTGAACCATAGATCACATCGCGCAGATGGGTGAACCACACCGCTCCGTTTATAGGGGTTTGACCGCAATTGTAAGCGCCTGCCTCATGCCAAGGAAAAGCCTTTCCATCAATGATGATGAGGTCATCCGTCAGATCGGCACAGGTAAGTGAGCCTACATCAGTCTTGTCTTTAACACATCCTTGCAAAATGGCAGCAACGGCCACAAGCAGCACAATTGAGAACTTGGTATTCATTTTTAATAAGATAAGTGAAGTTGTTAGACCAAGCGTCAGTGTGGTGCAGCGTTAAGCGAAATTGTTTCGTTTACCATCCTCCTTGCCCGTTGATCCTTCGGTAAAGGTGATCAATACGTATTCATCTTCTACTACGTAGAAACACTGATTTCTTCAACATTTACGGTCCTTGACCACAGCACGTGTACCTTAACGCTAGCAGCTACGGTCGTTTCTCAGATACCGTTTGACAAAGGGGCACTACGCCAGCAATAGCAAGCAAATTCCAGCATAGCAATTGGTCCATGGATTACGGTTTTCGGTATTGCTAGTGCCACTTTTGGTTTTCCAATTATCATATTCGGTATTTCTACATCCACTATTGGTATTTCTAGAGCCTTCCTTGGTTATTCTACAGAGGCTCTTGGTATTGCTAGAACCACTCTCGGTATTTCTAGAGCCACTATCGGTATTTAAATAATGAGTATAGAAATACCAACCATCATGCTTGGAATACGAATTGCCGTTCCCGAAATACCAATTATCAGTTCTGAAAGAACAACGGTCGCTTCCGAAATAGCTTCTGTGGCTTTCCGATGTACGATTGTCCTTAAAGAGGGTTCTTAGCTTAATCCTTCACACAGCGACAGCTGATGCCCGAGTTCTTGTCTGTATTCCAATTCCAAACATTGTCTTCTCCGAGGTTATACATGAGAAAGATACCGCCATCGGTGGCGCTCATGGGCACGCTCGACCAGAAAGCCGCTTCGTCATGCGCAAAATTGAAGTCGTAGCGAGAGCCTCCATTAGGGGCATTGAAACCACTGCTACCAGTGGCATTGCCTAAAGTCCATCCTGTGGCAGACTTCAGTGCAGGTGCTGCTACATTGATACCTCCCAAAGCATCCATCAGGTCGGTCCATTCGGCATCGTTCGGCAAGTGCCAACCGTCTGGGCAAATTCCATTGCTGCTGGTGGCCGCATACCAATTGTAAAGGCGTCCTAAGGATGTGGCGTAGCTGGCATTATTATCCAAAATGGTGTAGGCTCCGGCTGAGGTATTGACCCAAGTGGCGCTGTCGAGACCCGTAGGAATTGGCACCCCGTTGTTGTAAGTGGTGGTTCGCAGATTCGATGCCATCCAGCAATGGCTGCCAATTTCCACTACTTGATAGGTGTTGCCGTCAATATCCGTTACTGGACTGCAATAAGGCACATTCTGAAGCACCAGTATGTATTCGCTCTTAAGCAAGGTGTTGCTGCCATTGGCGTTGGTGGCCACAAGGGTCACATCGTATGCGCCCGGGTTGGCATAAACGATTCCTGTAGGGTTCTGCACCGTAGATGTGGCGGGTGTTCCTCCTTCAAATGTCCAGGCCCAAGAAGTGGGCGTACTGGTGCTCTGGTCGGTGAAATTGACGTTGCCACCTTCATACAGTTCGGTGACAGAAGCGGTGAACTGCGCTGTGGGTGCCAGGTCGGGCGCGGCCGTCACTGTGATATAATTGGGCTTGAACATGGTGTTGCCAAGTAGGGAGTTCCCTACGCTCAAGGTCACATCATAAACACCAACCACAGCATACACCACTATCGGATTCCTTTCGGTGGAAGTAGCGGGCGTGCCTCCCTCAAAGGTCCATTCCCAGTATTGGATGTCATAACCATTATCCTCCGATTCATCGGAGAACGTAACCGATTGCCCAGCGGTGATGGAAGTGCTCAAAGCGATAAACTCGGCTTTAGGAGGAATATTGTCATTCCCGCAGCCTGAGATGCCTGTATAGATGGCAGCTGTGGCCAGCACAGGAAGCACGGTTTTAAAAACAAACTTCAGTGCACGAGATCGGGTAACGGAGGTGGCGTTCATGGAGAGACTGATTGAAGGATAACGCTAGTTGGATTTGGGAATTGGTTCAAGCAATAGTAGCGAATAAAGAAATCCGTGATTCAGGGCCCAATGGGGTGTTTGAGTACGCTCGATAGATCGATTGCCATGCCTTCTCTGGATGGCTCGAGTTTATCTCCCAGAACGTAGAGATAGCATCCTTCATCCGTAAGCTCCCTTTGCTCGGCTCACGTAGTTGCAACGCACATCTGCCAGCAACATTACCATTTATCTTCACGCGTCAAAACGCATACCATTCCTAAAACAAGAAACCACCATGGCACGCATCAATCCCCACATCAACTTTAATGGAAACGCAGAAGAGGCATTCCATTTTTACAGATCTGTTTTTGGTGGAGAATTTACGCAGGTGATTCGCTTCAAGGACATCTCAAGCCCAGAATATCCGATACCTGAAGCCGAAGCAAATAAGATAATGCACATCGCCTTGCCTATCGGCACCAACTTGCTTATTGCCAATGATGTTCCAGAAAGCTTGGGTCCGGTGAATGAGAATGAGAACCGGTCCAAAATAGCCATCAGTGCCGAAAGTCGTGAAGAGGCCGATATGCTGTTCAACGGACTTTCTGTAGGTGGAAGCATAGAAGTGCCATTTGACGAAAGTCCTTCGGGCTCCTGTTTCGGGATGTTCAGAGACAGATACGGCATTGAATGGACAGTGGATTTTACCCCTTAGAAATAACGAAAGACAAGAACGTGCGTTAAAACGCCCCCATCACGAGTTTCTACTTTCTACCGTAAACTGTCTGTTGTCAACGCTTCATCACCTCCTATCATCCTAGCATCAAGGGCCAAGGAAATCCGTAGTTCAACGTAGAAAGAATATTGGCTGCAGTCATATTCTTGCAGTAAATAACGCATGCCAAGCAAAGCCTGCGTTACCATTCCAATCCATTACCATTTTTTCCAGTGGAGACCAGAAACCACTCATTAAACGGGGCGTTACCGAAAAGCCTTACGAGTAGGGACACATCACAATTAATTTCACAAATGAAAAAGAAATTAGTGGCCTTGAGTGCTTTGCTGCTCGCAACCACCAACCTGTTGCTCGCACAGACCAACGTGGAGGTAAAGACCGTTGACCTGAATGCCAATGGCAAGACCAAATCGTCCAAGCTGGTAACCTCCGATTTCAATGCAAGCACAGGCGAATCACGACTCACCTTCGTGAAGACAATTTGCGAAGGCGATGAGACCAGGGGCTATGACTCCAGGACCTTCACCGCAAGAGACATCATCTACAACTTCGAGCATCTGCATTTCGACAGCGACTTCAACTTCAAGAAGCTGGATACAGAGCAGATCAAAGGGTTGAATAACGCCATTGCCAAGTATCCGGTCAATGGAAAGGGGTTTGAACTGACATCCAATTATGGCTACGTGACAGGTGCCAATCAGAAAGGCGGCTGGCTGAGCCAGTACGAGTATGTGGTGAACATGTATGCCAACGTAAGGGACGGTTTCTTCTTCTGCGACCAAAGGATAGAGGCGAAAAGTACCGGTCTGGAAATCCCTTTTCCGGCAGAGGGTGCCATCTTCAACCACCCTACCATTGACGGGGTCATCGTACTGACCCAGAACAGTCAGACAGAGACCACGCTGAACATCCGCTACTATGACCACAGTGGGGACAAGAAGGCCGAATCGAGCATGAAATTTGATTACGCCATCGCCCTCAAGGGTATGGTGCTTAAGAACGAGGCCGGTGGCGAAGATATCATCGTCATTGCGCAGCCTACGGGCAAATACAACAAGTATGGCATCAAGGTCGAAAAGGTAAAGGCCGACCCCTTGGAGTTCGAGTACATCCGTATAGATGGCACAACGACCAAAGTAAAGGAGCGGTTCACCTTCAAAGCGGTTAGCACGCAATGGTATCCAGAAGAGGCTGTGGAGCACAACGGGGCTGTGCACGTTTTCGGACCTGCGGCTGCCAAGGTGAAACTGAGCGACTATCACTTCGGGGGTATCATGACCACCGAGGGGTTGAGCTTTCAGAACTACCTGCGCATTGACGAACTGGAGAACTACCAATTCATGAAAGCCAAAGGCGGCAAGGCCGAGTACGTGAAAAGCCTGACACCCGACCAGATGTCCGCTGCCAGCACGCTGGTTACGGGAGCAAAAGGTGGCAACAACCCCAGCGGTTTCTTCCGACTACAGGAAATGAAGTTTGTGGACGATATGCTTTACATCACGGGCCAGAACCTGACCATGGGCAAGGAGGGCGATAACCGCAAACAGGAGTTCATCATGATGATCAACGGCAGCGGTGACCTCACCAACCTGTTCTATGTGCCTAAATCGAACTACGCTAACTCAAACATGTTCGTTGCCCCAGACAAGAAGTCCATGTACTGGGCCATCTACGATTACAGCGAGCATGACGTGCATGCCTACAGGAAGATACCTGTGCAGATCATCACAGGTTATGTAAAAGGGGGTGACGACAAGGCCATGGTGGGCAAAAGGAAGATCGATGAAGGTCCGCTGTTGCAAATTGTTCGTTTCGACCTGACCACCAAAACCGCTGGCCCATTGGAGACCTTCGGCAAGGACGAATACACTCTTTTTGACGAAAGCCCTGTGCTTTATGCCAATGATAAGGAGGTGGTGTTCCTTGGTATAGCTGGCAAGGTAAAAGAACGTGTGACCAAAGTGATAAAATTGACTTTCTGATCTTAGGACTCAGCAAAGGTCAACGTGTCAGATAAGAGATGTCAGAAGTCACATAAGGTTTTCCTGTGATTTCTGACATCTTGATTCTGTCGTTTTACCAACTCGCTTAGTTGCCTAGAAAAGAGTCATTTCCAGACAGACACTGTCACCCTCAACTTGCTTCAGTGTGAATGCTGACATGCATTCGTTAAATGCCCCTCAAGGAAATTGGAACTCAGATGTCGTGCATTTGTAACGCGTACTTACTAGCACTGGAATTTCAGTTTCTGCCTGAGTCATTCCTCATTTTAAATAAGGGTTGCCTAATCTAAGAGGCTTATCCTCACCTTTTTCGTTTTCAAACGGCTGTTGTTAAGCAACTTGATGAGTTCCGTTGCTCTGGCGCTCGGAACAGACACGAAAGCACAATCTTGCTTCAACTCGATCATGCCTAATTCGTCTTTGTTCAGATTTCCCTGCTTAAAGAAAAGCCCTGCAATGTCTCCCTTCGATATCTTATCCTTCCGCCCACCAGAAATGTAGAGCGTTTCCCAGTCTTTGCTCAATGCTTGTTTGTTAGCCGAAAGCTTGATCTCCTCTGCCCCTTTGATGAATACTGGAAGCGTTTCGTTCTCCCATTTAAGCACATAGGCCGTGCCTTCAGCATTCATCCGTGCTGTCCGTCCGTTGCGATGGATAAACTCATCTGGCCGTGGCGGCAATTGGTAATGAACGATAAAATCGAGTGCTGGAATGTCAATTCCTCTCGCAGCCAGATCGGTAGCTATCAGCAGATTGTGCGTACCATTCCTGAACTTGATAAGCGCCCGTTCGCGGTCAATTTGCTCCAGGCCACCATAAAAACAGACATGGTCGATATGGTTCTTATACAAGTGGTCGCTTATCAACTCAATGCTGTCTTTGAGGTTGCAGAAGACAATCCCGTTTTTCGGTCCTATGTGCATGAGCAAACGCACCAAGGTTTCCAGCTTATCCTCCGTAGGCGAAACAACCAGCTTCAATGCTAATTGTAGCTCGGTTTCCTTCAAGAAATTGAGATGCTTGGCATTCTGAATGCCAACAAAGGCAGGAATCTTCACTTTCTGAGTGGCAGAGGTCAGCACCTTTGTTTCAAGATCAGGTAAGGCCTCAATAATCTCCTTCATTTCGTTATCGAAACCGATCTCCAACGACTTATCATACTCATCCAATACCAAGGTGCTGATGTGCTTGACGGCAATGTTCTTTCTACGGAAATGATCGGCCACCCTGCCCGGTGTGCCAATAAGAATAGTTGGTGGATGCTTCAGTTCCAGCTTGTCTTTAGAACCTGACCGACCACCATATACGGCCGTGGTCTTAAAGCCACTACCCATTTCGCGCACCACTTGTTCTATTTGTATGGCAAGCTCTCTTGACGGAACGAGAATGAGCACCTGCACCTGTTCCAATTCCGAATCCAAAGCAGCGATAATAGGCAGCAGGAAGGCAACGGTTTTGCCTGTTCCGGTAGGAGCCAGCAAGACCACTTCAGCATGGCTGCTGATGGCCTTATGCGCCTCAAGTTGCATGGCATTCAATGCCGTTATACCAAGTTTACTGAGAATTGCCTCTTGGTTTTTGTTCTGTTCTGCCATGAGGTCAAAGATTGCGTTTTAGAATTCAGGAACTAGAGCCTGCACTTATAAATGCCACAACCACGCTTCATAATATCTTTCGTCTGTGAACAGTCTTCAATCAACTCTTGGAAGGCCTGTTTCAGGACCAACGCAATGGACGTTGAACCAAGCACCCATTCCATTCTCGGGCGTGCAACCATTATTTCACATTGAACACGATCATTTTGTAAACGTCCTTCAAATAGCTACGCACAGCAAACGCATTATCGTTCAACAGTATGAAGTCATCTGCTTGTATGTCAACGTTTTTGACGCGCAGGTCAAACAATTGCTTTTTGGTGAGCCTACCCTCCTGATCAATTTTAGCATACGATAGAATTCCACCCATACCATCCATGTGCATAGCAGGCACCTGATCTGCTGGCAGGTCTTTGTTCTTATCATTGTCCAGATAGAACAGGTAAACCGAATTATCTCTCACAAAGAGACTGAAAGACATTCCGCCTAAACCTCTGGTGCCGTATTGGGTTTTGGGTATTCTATGCCACCACACGATTTTTCCTTCGGCATCCTTTTTCATCACCACCATATCGTTATACACGTAGTGCGTAATCGTGTAGGTTTCGTAATGTTTAAATCTATATCTGGTATGTTGGGTATCGTAGGTATAGTATTCCTCTCCCGATATAATTAGGCTCCCATCTTCGTTACTGATCACATTACGGATTCGGAGCTTAGACCATTCTGGACGATCTCCTATGCCACTGCCACTGCTGCGTTTATCCCGCATACGCGCTAGCTGTTCCAGCATTTCGCTCGGAAAGTCAGTGTATTCGATATTCTCATTTATAGAGTTTCTACTCGAATCGATATGGGTCAAAAAGAAACCGTCTGACGTTCGCATATCAGGGTCATTAGAAAAGAACCCCTTGCACGAAATAGTTCCTTCCTTGTCTTCTTCAATGTAGATATCGCGGACATACGGCTTGGTCAAGGCAAGCGCGGGCAACACTTCTACCGTACTGCTGCCAGCAGCTATCCTTAGTAGCTCATAATGATAGTTGGGTGAACCATCCTCCTTCTTTTCCTTGCGCGGACCGTCATACACCTTTATCAAATAGAAGGCATTTCCTTTACCATCATGGTCAAAATCGATATTGTCCATTACTTCTTCAGTGTAAGGCATTATCACTTCAGCACCCGCCACTTTATTCATCACGCTATCTAAGATCAGAAACCCGATCCTATCAATATTCTTTTCATCGTTCCTAAATTCAGGATGACCACGATAGGAAATCATCATGTGATTTCCGTCATTCGAAAGGTTCATGTTGTAATCATCTTCCGAGAAAAAATTATAATACCGTCTACTGAAATAGGACTCAGGCGAAATCTTACCGCATTCGTTTACCAAAACGGCCTGCCCTTCAAACGAGTCTGCAGATAGGCTCATCGCCTGAGCATACAGCAATTCTTTTTTGTTTTTCTTATCCCAAGATGAATAGAACCAGAAATAGCGAGATCCTAAGCTATAGAAACCCTCACTGCTCATTTTTTTAGGCAAGCCAGAAATAGCTACTTTTTTCTCTTCCTTCACGCTCAGGTCTTCACCAAGCACCTGAAAAGCCAAGTATTCTTCAGTACGAATACTCATCTGAACAATAGCTCTATCAAACGATCTGATGTAACCGAAATTTCGATATCCCTGTGGAATCCTATAGTCAGGACCCCATGTTATCTCAAAATCACCATCATCTTCGGCAATCGAATCATTCTGAGAGAATGCCGGTATGGCATATGTACTCACCAGCAGCATTGAAGCAAGGAATCTTAACATCATTTTTACAGATTACGCTTTCAAAACTAACACTAATTGATTGTTATGAAGGCTTTTTGTTCCGATTAACCGTGTCCGTCAATTCTAAAGACCTAAAATCACCTTCTAAAAGCCCCGAACGCTTATCTGTACTCCTTGAATTTACTTCTACTACCTAAAACTCACTTCTAACAGACTTAAGCAAATGAAAATCCTAACTGATCGAACCAAGAAGCAAAACCTGTACAAAATAGATACCGTGTGCGAATTCAATGCTCACTCCGTAAAACAGAACTCTCCAGGAATAACACCAACTTCGAATGTATCAACAGCCGCGCCATTTGCTTGGTAGCTATAAACATGACCGTTGGAATTGAAATCGCCCGCGTCAGACACATAGATCATATCCGTTTCTGGGTCGGCACTTACTTTGTAAGCCGCTGCATTGATGAAGGAAACAGTTGGTAACGTGGTATGCGTGATCTCCATTTTATACACGCCTCCATTCGTCCAATACAGAGCTGTACCAGCAGCATTTGTTCTAAGGCTTGAAGGAAATTCACCAGTTGCAAAGCTTAAAGTAAGTTCAATGTGCATGTTCACTGGGTCGATACAAACTAATCGCGCGTCTTCCGTTCCCCAACCACCGTTTGTCAGAATCCAAACCTTTCCGTTGGCGTCCATGGCCAAATTGGTTGGTCCAACGCCCACATTCACGCTATCCATTACCGCATTGTTCAAGGTATTGATCTTGTAAACCTGATTCGCCCCCGTACCAGCAGCAATCACACCATTAGGCGTTTTTACCATCTCCTCTACTTCACCGTTCAATGCAATGCTACCCGTTGTAGCCAAGGTCTGCGGATTGAATACCGTGATGACTCCCGAAAACAGATCAGAAACATACGCGGTAGAATTACTGACCATGCAGATGTAGCGCGGAGATCCAAGCCCTGAGATGGTTCCTTTCGAACTCAGATCTTGCAAATTCACAGCTTCAATTTTACCAGAATTATTCACCACCACATAACCCACATCTCCAAGCGTTACCATACTCTGTCCCACATCTCCCAAGGGAATGGAATTGACCGCAGTAAACACATCATTGCTCATTTCATCATTGTACTTATTCAAGAATGAAAGCGAAGCGTTTCCGCTCTGAAAATTCCCTTCATGAACCACAAACACACCATTGGTGAATGATTCGTAATCAGGATTATCATCTGGTTTATCGGTGTTGCAGGAAGCAAGGACAAACAAGGATGCAATGGACAATAGAAACAGCTTTTTCATAAGAATTGATAGTTAAGGTTAATTAAGAATGAACGGCCTGGCATTGGTCGCCACGCAATGGTTTGATAGTCTTTATCGAACAGATTATCGACCGTGAGATTGATACCGATCGTGTGTTTTTTGAACGTGTATTCGTATCCAACAGAAGCGTAGCTGAGCTGGTAGGCAGGCAACGAACTCTTGTTGTCAGAAGTTGTATACCGTAAGCCTGTGTATTGATGCCCGATCAGCAGAAACAACTTGGCGAAATGAACGGAAACATAAGCCTTTGCCTGATGTGCGGGAACGTAAATAAGCTGATGCCCAACAGACACATCTGTTTCTGAACTGCCTTTCTTCACTGTTGATGATACGTAGGTATACGCGCCATTCAACTTCAGCAATACTTTCCCGATGGTGGCTGTAGCTTCCAGTTTGGCTTCAACTCCTTTGGACGAAACCGCCCGTTTGTTCTGAGGCGTCCATACGTTACCAAGCGGCAACCAAATGATCCAATGGTCAATTTCCGATTGGAAATACGTGGCATCAAATCGGAACTGAAACGCTTTAGTCTTTGCTTTAAATCCAATTCCTGCTTCCCAACTGAAACCGGTTTCGCTCTTCACATCCGGATTCCCACCCGGAACCCAATACAGATCATTAAGCGTTGCAGGTCTAAAGTTTCGAGAAACGTTTCCTTTGACAATGAACCAGTTAGCAGGCTTTACCTCTACTCCTACTAAACCTTGAATCGGACTGAATTTTGCATCAATCACATCTTCCCGTATCAGCACTTGGGCTGCTACCCATTTCTTTGGAACATATTTTAACGAAGCAAAGGCAGCCTGCCAATAACGCAAATGTGGTTTACTTCGATAGGCGCTATCAGACCGCGCACTTTCCGTAAAAACATCAGCTCCAACATCCAAATGAAGGTGATGTCCCAAGTTCAATTTGTAGCGGATAAGGTTCTTATTTGCCTGATAAAGGTGATGGAAGGTGTATTCGTTATTGTCGAAATACTGTTGATTACCATAGATGTAAGAAGCAGTGGCAGAAAGTTCAGACCGTTTACCTTCACGCTTCCATTTCAACGCTGCCCACACATCCCTATCAAAAAGTTTTTCCTTCGAAGCCACCATCAGCATGCTGGGAGGTAATTCTTTAGCAACCTGCGCGTAATAAACAGAAGCAGAAATCGTATTTCTCTGATTGAGTTGAATCCCTAAACTCTTTGAGAATCCGATACGCTGAACACTGGCGTGTTCCAATTTCCTATCCTCTCGCGCAATGGTCGACAGGTCTGTAAAAGTGAAATTGTTCTTCACTGTATGGTATTCGACCGAAGTGCTACCGAACAGCTTTTTGTACTTATCGCGAAGCCGAACAGAAACACCGTAATTCCCGAACGAACCTGCATATACGTTGAGGTTTGCATCCAATCCATCTTTCGTTCTTGGCTCTGCAGATAAAAGTTCGATGGTGCCGCCAATCCCTCCAGAATTGTTGGTCAAACCTGCAGAACCGTACAACACACGCACATTTGAAATGCCGCCCAAGGAAATGGTTGAGAGGTCAGTTTGACCAAGCATTGGGTCGTTGATCGGAATGCCTTCCCAAACCACTTGGGTGTGCTGAGAACCACTGCCTCGAACGGAAAAATTAGCGGTTCCACCAGGATTGTATGCACGGGTAGAGATGAAACTCTCGGTTTCCAATACTTGAGTTAATCCTTTCGACCGAAGCAGTTTGTAGAGCAGTGTATCGGTTTCGAAAACAGAAGAACCGATGGCTTCTGAAATACGCTGTGCTTCCACAGTCACCACAGGGTATACAACGGAATCGCTAACCTGAGCAAAACAGGCAGCATGCACCAACATCAGCAACAGGCCAAGGCCTTTGTTTTTCATTGTAACAGTCCTACTTCCGACCTTTCTCCCGAAGGCGATGGAAATGTGATGCTTTGGGCAGGTCTTCTGACTTACTCGAACCTGTTGGCCTTCCCTTCTTACAGAAAGTGACCGAGATTAACAGGTCTTCATCGAGCTTACAGCTGCGGGAACAGTTCCGGTCTTTCACCGGATTCCCATTTTAATCTCGCACATCTGTTGGGATGCTTGAGAACCTAAAGCGCGGCTAAAGTAGATGAAAAAGGGAATAGACCGACAAAAATTGCTTTTGCTTAATCAAGGTTCAACCCAACCCCATCATTACCAAAGGTGATAGGATTGTTGTTTTCGCGGTCGGTGTGTGTTGAACCGTTCTCTAAGTTGAGTACACCTCTTGGGCAAACCGTTGAACAGATACCGCAACCAACACAGGAAGCACGAACGATATTCTCGCCTCGTTGGGCATAACTCTGAACATCAATTCCCATTTCGCAGTAGGTACTGCAGTTACCGCAACTGATGCATTGTCCGCCATTGGTCGTAATTCGGAAACGGGAGAAATACTTCTGGAGCAAACCCAGATACGCAGCCATTGGGCAACCGAAACGGCACCAAACGCGCGTGCCAAGCAAAGGATAGAACCCCACTCCTACCACACCCGCAAAAGCTTGCCCGATGAGGAAGGCGTAAACCTTGGTAAGCGAGTGAGAAATTCCTCCGAACATTCCGCCTTTCAAATACGAATTCACCCAAAGTAAAATGGTCAAAACAGTGATAAAAAGAAGGATGGAATAGATCATCCAACGTTCAATTTTCCACGCTTTCATGCTTTTATCAGAAAGTTGCCGGAACGGATCACCAGCAGTGTTTGCCAAACCGCCACAACCGCACACCCAACTGCAATACCAGCGTTTCCCGAAGAAATAGGTAAGAATGGGCGTGGCGATGAAGGTAAGTATGGCCGAATTGATCAGCATCCACATGCCAATGGTGCCGTTCGAAAGCATTCCGTCAACATTGGAAGGAAACAGCAGGTCGTAATCGAGTGGCCAGAAATAGCTGAAGTAATATTCAGGCTGACTCATGGCTTTGAGGAACTGCGGAATGAGAAACGCAAACCCCAATTGGAAGAACATGATGGAACATGTCCGTACAATCTGATAATTGGAATGGCGGTATTTAAGAATGGCGCGCACGCCCATTATCAGAATAGAAACGGTGTAGATGAACGAATACAGAAACCACCTGTCGGGAGGATGATTGAACAGCCCTTGACTGATCGGATTGAAGAGTAGCACCAATGGAGAACTGTTCCACATTTCGTCCGAACCCCAATACAAAACAACATAAAACCCAGTGAGAAAAATGCCTAGTGCCCAGCCCCACAATCCACGGTTGGTGATGCTTGATGTGAAAATGTGATTGTTCTGAACGCCTGCTGGTCGTTTGAGGTACGTACGAACGGTGTAAATACTCAGACCGACAATGGAACCGATGAATCCGATGTAGAAGAACAATGCTGGATCTTGAGCGGCTGGACCGAACAATCCGATCAATGTGAACAGGAAAGCAAGTGCAAACAGCGCAATTCCACCCTTTTGAAATCCGTCCATTCCAGGAGCATGCGGACTGGCCAATGATATGCTGAATCCTTCTTTGCTCATAGACTGGACATTTTAAAGCCACAGATTCTCAGATCAGCACAGATTTTTTTCACAGATACAAGGAGAAACATCCGTGTTTCATCTGTGAAAATCCGTGCATCCGTGGCTAAATTCATGTATTTATTTTTCATGAAGAGAAATTCACTTCACGTTCAAACTTCTTAAAGAACTCGGGGTCGAAATTGGCACGTTTAAGGTTTGAAATCACTTCCTGTACTGACGTTCTATTTTTCAGCCATTCATCACACACTTTATGGCGCAAGCGGATGCCGAAAGCATTGAAACCAAGCACTGCTTTAGAGTTTGAATCGAACACAATTCTGAGCGACCGCAATCCATCTTCTGCTTCCCAAAAAAGACTTTCTTCTCCTTCTTTCAATTGGGCGGAAACATAGCCGTAAGTCTGATATTCAATATCAAAGAACTTGGCGGAGTTGAACCAGATGCCTGGATTGTAATCTGTCGGATTGCCACAAATGGTAGCAGCAACCGTTTCGCCCATCATCTTGCCTGTGTACCAAACCGCTTCAATCGGTTTTCGGTTTTCCATCGGGTTTTGAACCTGCGCGCAATCTCCCAAAGCATAAATATTCGTGAAATTCGTCTGAAGCTTTTTGTTCACCAAAATGCCTTTATCGGTTTCAATTCCTGAATCTTTCAAGAACGAAATGTTCGGATGCACACCAACGGTCAATCCCACGAACTGACACGGAATCTCTTCTCCATCGCCTGTTACCACTGCGCGAGCTTTTCCATTTTCGTCCGAGAGAATTTCTTTCAGGTCTGTTTTCAAACGAAGGTCGACATGATGCGAACGGATGTGCCGATTGATCATTTCTGATTCTTCTTTCGGCAACATGGTATTCCAAAAGCTGTCTTCGCGAACAAGAAAAGTAACGGGAATCTGTCGCGACAGCAGCATCTCCACCATTTCAATTCCGATCAATCCACCACCGACAACCACAGCACGTTGGATGCCTTTTGTGCTGGCTTCCATCGATTCGAGATCTTGAAAACTGTACAGACCTTGCACTCCTTTCAGATCTTGACCCGGCCAATTGAATTTATTGGAAGCGGAACCTGTGGCGAGAATAAGTTCATCATACTGCATGGTTTCGCCAGAATGGAAGATGATTGAATTGGAACTTGGCTCGACCTTAGAAACTACGGCCCGCTTGAGTTCAATTCGGTTCTTTTCCCAAAACCAATCTTCGTAGGGTTTGGTATGCTCAAATTTCATGTGTCCCATGTAAATGTACATGAGCGCGGTGCGCGAAAAGAAATGCTCAGTCTCAGCAGAAATAACGGTTATGCGATGATTGCTTCGCTTGCGAATATGGCGCGCGGCTGTGATGCCGGCAATGCCGTTTCCGATGATGACGATATGTTTCTGTTCAGTCAATTTGGTTAAGTCAAAGCAATCATTCTATTGGCTGCGAAGTTGTCTGCCAACCGACCCAAGCCATTGTATAGCGCCCGCGTGAAGGATGGAAGCGGCATCCTTTTTTCTGATCTCTGCCTTCGATCGTGCTCAGGCACCGGCCAGAAAAAAGATATAGCGTACAGCCTGACCCCTATTTTTTTATCGGGGGCACGCCCAATATCATTGTCCCACTATGAGTTGAAACTCGCTGACAACGATTCCGTCTTCATCGGCATAGAGGTACATGCCGGGTTTAAAATCGACTCCAGCGAATCGTACATCAATGTTCTCTTGTCCTTCGTTGCGCTTTACGCTTTTGGCCGGATGGGTGTTGAGCGCCTTAACGCCAATTTCCATCTCGGATATGAGCTTCGAATCTCGGATGCAGCCATAGACCACAATTCCGCGCCATTTGTTCTTAATGGCAAGGGTTACGAGATTATCGCCAACGAGCGCGCAGC
Source organism: Flavobacteriales bacterium (assembly GCA_021739695.1). NCBI lineage: Bacteria > Pseudomonadati > Bacteroidota > Flavobacteriia > Flavobacteriales > Flavobacteriales bacterium. Next base: position 201,638 of record JAIPBM010000003.1, read on the forward strand.
GGAATGAGCCGCCTCCATCGATGACCAACACTTTTCCGGTTCCGTCCTTTTCTAAAGCCGCACGGACAAGCGTGTTATCTTCGAAAACTTTTAGTGTGTGAATTTCGCCTTCGAAACTGAGCGTGGCGCCAAAATCGATGAAAATAGGCTCGGCCACTTGAAGTTTATCGATGTGATCATCGCAAAGATCTGCAGTTGCGTGTTGCATTTTACGTTATTTGGTGAACGGTTGAAAATAGGTAATTTGCTCCCCGATGAAGAATGCGACCAGAATATTTGTCACGCTTGCACTGTTGATAGTATTTGTTGGGAACGGTTTTGCCCAGAAGGACAGCACCGCATTCGACAACAAATTAGGAATCGACCTTTCGTACACTGGACTTTCGTATTTAGAGAGCGCGGTATTCGGATTTCACATTACTTACACGATGAAAAAACATGCGGTGGCGTTGGGGCCGCACATTGCTTACCAAGGACTTTTTCCGGGACAAAGCGATTGGGAACGCTACGGTGCTTCGTTCGTTTATCAGTATTTCCCCATTCGTAGTAACCGTTTGTTCTCTCCTTACGTTTTTTACGACCTGAATTACGGATACATCAAGTCGAGTCGTGAAGTGTTGAGCACGGCCGAAGATGGTTCGACCTATGGCGCCATGCGCGAAGTGACGAGTAATTCCATTGTGCACCATTTCGGTATTGGCACTCGCTGCAACGTATACAAAGGTTTGCTTTTGCACTTGAGCCTAGGCGCTGGTCCTGGAAGTTTTGGACAATCTATCAAACTGCGATCCTTGCAATCAGCCTTTGCTGACACGAAGGAAACCGAACATCCATTTAGCCATTACGAAACTGCCATGATGTTCCGCATCGGCATTGCATATCAGATCGGACTGAAGGAATTGAAGAAGTCTAAGGGTTGCTGCGACTAACTCAAACGACCAGTTTTCCGTTTGTTTGGTCTTTCTTGTTATGTTAGCTGAAATTACTTGAAGCATGCAACTGATTGAGGTCAAAACAAAAGAGCAGGAGAACGAATGGGTGCTATTCCCAACGGAGTTGTACAAATCCGACCCGCTTTACATCCGCCCCATCGATCAGGAAGTAAAAGACGTTTTCAGCCCGAAAACCAATCGATTTTATGCTCTAGATAAGAGTGAAACTATTCGCTGGGTGCTTCAATCCAACGGAAAGACCATCGGTCGCATTGCAGCTTTTGTCAACGGCAAAACCTACAGTACTGAAGATCAACCGACAGGTGGTTGTGGCTTTTTCGATTGTATTGATGATCAAAAGGCGGCAAATATGCTGTTTGATGCAGCACTTAATTGGTTGAAGGAACGTGGAATGGAGGCCATGGACGGCCCTGTGAACTTTGGCGAACGCGACAAGAACTGGGGCGTACTGATAGACGGATTTGCCGAACAGAACTACGGCATGAATTACAACGCTCCGTATTACCAGAAACTCTACGAAACCTACGGTTTTCAACTTTTCTTCAATCAATACACCTACGGAAGAGACGTTCAAAAGACCAAGGATTTCGACCCTCGGTTTTACGAACGTGCGCAACAGGCGCTTAACAATCCCGATATCAGCTTCCGATACATTAAAAAGAAGAATTTCGATAAAGCGGCCATCTATTTCCACGAAGTGTATACCAAAGCTTGGGGTGGGCATTCTGGCGTAAAACCAATGACCTTGGAACAGGCACGGAAGATGTTCGATAAGCTGAAACCGATTGCAGATGAGCGCCTTATCTACTTCGGATTCTATAAAGACGAACCCATTTCGTTCTTCCTTTCCATCCCTGAATTGAATCAATTGTTCAAGTATGTGGATGGTAACATGAATTGGCTTGGTAAATTGAAATTCGCCTACCACATGAAAATGGGACATTGCAAGAAGATGTTGGGACTGGTTTTCGGTGTTGTTCCTGAATGGCACGGAAAGGGAGTTGAAAGCGCCATGGTGGTTTCTTACTCAGACATTGCTTGGAACAAGGGTTTGCCTTACAAGACCATCGAAATGAATTGGATAGGCGATTTCAACCCAAAAATGATGCGGGTTTGCGAACAACTAGGTGCTGAAATATGGCGAACGCATGCCACGTATCGCTACCTCTTCGATCGCGAAAAGCCATTCGAACGTTGCAAGATCATTGATTGATCACTAATTTTTCATTCTTAATCCGTTAACGTGAGAGACTACATCTACATCCTGAACCTGCTGCCCAAGTACCACGACCAATCGAGCTGGGGAGAAAAAGAGAACAAGATCATTGAGGATCACTTTGGTAGGTTGGAGCGCCAGAAAAAGCGCGGAACCGTGAAGTACGTGGGCAAGACCGATCTGCCTGTTACCAACAAAAGCAACTTCGGATTGGTTGTATTTGAAGCAGAGAACGATACCATGGCAGAACTCTTCATGCAATCAGACCCTGCGGTGATGAAAAAGATCATGACGGCAACTTGCTTTCCGTTCAAACACGCATTATAGATAGACATCATGCAGAGCCTTAAGGATAAAGTGATTGTGATAACCGGGGCTGGCAACGGCATTGGTAGAGCGTTGGCGCAACTTCTTGCCAGACAAGGCGCCAAACTCGCACTCAACAGTAGAACAGCTTCCAACCTCAAGGAGACAGCGAATCTGCTGAACCTGAAAGAAGACCGTCTGTATACACGCGCTTTCGATATTTCAGATAAAGAGGCCGTGTTCCAGTTTGCCCAAGATGTGCAAAGCCATTTCGGCCGGGTGGATGTGGTGATCAACAATGCCGGTGTAGCCATTACGGGCCTCACATTTGAAGAACTGGACATAGCTGATTTTGAATGGATCTTTTCCATCAACTACATGGGTGTTGTCTACACCACAAAAGCATTCCTCCCATTACTCAGAAAACAGCAGGAAGAAACGGCCTTGGTCAATGTATCAAGCCTCTTCGGTATGGTGCCAATGGCGCTTAAAACGCCCTACTGTTCTACCAAATATGCCGTACGAGGCCTCACGGATTCGCTTCGCATGGAGCTGCAAGACACGAACGTCAAAGTTATCGGGGTCTATCCCGGAGGAGTAAAAACGGGCATTACGGCCAAGGCTTTGAAAGCCGAAACTGAGCCACGCTACACCAAAGCTTTTGAGCAACTATTGGTGATGCCGCCAGAAGAGGCCGCACAGATCATCGTTGATGGCATTCTCAGATCAAAAGAAGATGTGATTGTTGGTGCCGATGCCAAGAAGGCAATTTTCGCTTATCGCTATTTTCCTGCCTTGCTAAAAAAGATGGCACGCAAAACCATGCTGGAGTTCAAGCGGTAATTCAATCACAACAAATGATTGACACTTCTTGGAATATCATTCCACGAATTCCCATCAGTCAATCTAACGTTTACGAAAATCTACGTATTTCAGGAGGAGTCCACTGCAATAGTTTTACGCAACTGATCAATTCAAATCTGTTGACATGAAAACAAAGCTGCTTTTCACTCTTCTTTTATCCGTAATCATCATTCCAAGTTTCGCTCAAGATTGGATGAACGTTGGAACGGACGGTATAACCTCCGGTCAAAACGGCAGAGCGCTAATTGAGTTTGATGGAAATCTGGTAATGGGTGGATATTTCAGCGAACTGGAAAACGTTGCCATCGGTAACGTTGGTATCTGGAACGGTTCCAATTGGGCGCAGCTTGGAGATGGAATAAACGGTGATGTGCGCTGTATGGCAATTTTGAATAATGAGCTTTACATAGGTGGAAACATCAACTCAAACCTAGCAGGAAATGTTACCCTTCCAAGTGTTTGCAAACTGGTGAATGGTAATTGGGTTGCTGTGAGTAATGTAAGTGAAGTTGGAATTGCTGACGATATGCTTGTTTGGAACAACGAACTATACGTGGTAAGCAATGACTGGAGCTTACCTCACAAGGTGATGAAATTCAACGGAATCGTTTGGTCGCAGGTAGGTTCTTCTATTGGCGCTTTCAATGACAACCAGCGCCTTGAAGCAATTGAAGTTTATGACGATGAATTGTACTTGGGTGGTCGTTTTGCAGATGTAGGCACTGGAGGTGCCAATCGATTGGCAAAATTCAATGGAACAGATTGGGAATCTGTATCATTTCCTATGTCAGGAGAAATCAGTGGCACAATTGCGGGTTGGGTCAACGACCTTGAAGTGCATGACAACAAGCTTTTCGTTGGTGGACTTCTACTCGACCTGAACTTACCATCTATGTCAAGCGCGCCTCAATTAGCTTCATTTGATGGTACAGACTGGGCAGCCTATTCCTTTGATGCAAACATTGGTGGTTCCATCATTTCGCTTCTCTCTTATGATGGACACCTGTATTGCGGTGGAGATTTTGGAGCGTATGAAGAAGATGTTATTTCTACTGGCGTTGCTATTTGGAATGATGAAGATGCCAATGATTTCATGTCAACTGGCATGTACGCAGATGGTTGGGGTAGCTCGAAAGTTGATTTTTTAGGCGTTTGTGATGGTTCCGTTTATTCTTGCGGAAACTTTGCCGATTTTGGTAGCGCTGGAACGTCTAAAGGAATTGCTCGCTTCAATGGAGTAATTCCTAATCCAGCAACGTCCATCAACGAAGTTGAACAAAAGCTTCAAAAGCTAGAACTTTATCCTAATCCTAGCAGTGATCTCGTCCAATTGAAACTAAACGAAAAATCATACATCAAAGCATTCGATATGCTTGGAAATTTGGTTTTCTCTGCTCAGGCAAACGAGCGGAACGTGATAGATGTAAGCAAATGGAATGCTGGAATTTACTCTATCGTTGCCGAATCTGAGAACAAAGTAATTACTGAGCGACTTGTAATTCAGCGCTAAATCACCCTAACTTATTTTTCCCTTCTGGAAGGACTAGCAAAGGAACGTTGGTGTGATAAGCCATTTCGTGCGTGTGGTTCATTCCGAAAATTGTCTGAATGAAGGTGTGTTCACGGTAAACCATGGCCACCATGTCATTGTCCGACTTCTTATCCATGTAAAACTTCATACCGGTAAGGATGTCCTTTGCCACGATGCGCTTGTAGGTGCAGTCTACTTCTGGCTCAAAAATGTGCATTTCACGCCTTTTCTCCAGCACTTTCTCGTAGGTAGGAAGTCCTGTTCCTAATTCCACGTGAGCCAAACGGACATCGGCTTCAAATTTCATAGCTATCTCCTTCACAATATCAAGTGCATCATCATCTGCAATTTCATGCAGATCAGAACAAAGAAGTATGCTTCGAAGCGGGATGTAATCTGCCTTTTCTGGCACCACCAGCATCGGAATTCCCCGCACTTCCTTCATCAGATTCACTGTATTACTTCCAACAAGCAATTCTCGAAGACCCGAAGAACCCCTGGTTCCGATCACGACCATGTCAATGGTCAATTTTTCCAAACAACCTAATATCTCTTCAATGAATTCACCTTGCAGAACTTGCGTTATAACATCATCAGAAGAAAGGCCGAACTGCTTCGTCATCTTCTTTTTGGTGTCTTTCATGGCCGAAATGGCCGTGGCCACTTTCACGCCTTCCAAAACCTCGCTGCGGTCGTAAGCATGGAAGATATGCAGTTTCGCATTCATCTTCTTCGCAAAGTGTGCGGCATATTCAAGTGCGTTTCTTGAGTTGTGAGAGAAATCGAACGGGACAAGGATATTCTTCATGGTGCAAAAGTGTTCTGAAAGTTAGGCAACTGAACTAACAATCGTCAGGTTGGCACAAATCTCTAATACCATATCTTCGAATCCAAGAAATGCAGAATAAAAAATACATCCGTTTTCAGTGGTTTGCGGTATCGATGGGTGTTGTAATTCTGCTCATCAAGTTCTATGCGTTCCACGCAACAGGTTCAAATGCCATCCTTTCCGATGCCTTGGAAAGCATTATCAACGTGGTGGCGGGCAGCTTTGCTCTTTATAGCCTGATTCTCGCTGCTAAACCGAAAGACCGAGACCATCCATACGGACATGGCAAAATCGAGTTCATCTCTTCAGGAATAGAAGGCACACTTATTCTCTTGGCTGGATTCAGCATTGTAGCCAAATCTGCGCATGATCTATTTCAAGAGCATAATCTGGTGGAATTGGACCTTGGACTTTATTTAGTTTCCGGTGCCGGGCTCATCAATTACGTTTTGGGATGGTACACTGAGTCGTACGGCAAAACGAACCATTCGCCCACAATGGTGGCAAGTGGTAGGCATCTGAAGAGTGATGGTTATACCTCTATCGGATTAATTGTTGGTCTAGGAATAGTGATGCTAACTGGACTGAACTGGGTTGATAGTGTCATTGCTCTCATTTTCGGCTTTTACATTTCTTTCATCGGCTTGAAAGAGATCCGAAAATCGGTTGCTGGAATCATGGATGAAGCCGATTTTGAGCTTTTGGAAGGATTGATCAGTGAAATCGACACTAAAAGAAACGAAAACTGGATAGACATGCACAACTTCCGTGCTCAGAAATTCGGAAAAGGCATTCACATCGATTGCCACTTAACGTTACCCTATTTTTTCACGGTTGAAGAAGCTCATTTGGAGATAGATCGTATCGAACAACTAGTGCGCGAGAATTATCCAGAATCAGTAGAGATGTTCATTCATGCCGACCCATGCATTCCTACTTCGTGCCGCATTTGTACAAAAAATGACTGCATCGTCAGGCAATCCCAATTTGAAGAGCGCATCACTTGGGAGCTGGATACTGTACTTAGAAACAGTAAGCACAAATGAAAAATTGGCGAGAATTGCTTTATGAACGCTGGGATTCAGACAAGTCGCAGCGCATTTCAAGTTTCATTGCCACTAATGAGGCTGTATTTCAAGAAGTTTTCAATTCATTTTACGCTGAAGAAGGCCACATCGCTCACCGTAGTGGATTCATTCTCGGACAAACATTCAAGAAAAAACCATCATTGCTTATTCCGAAGATTGAGATGTTGATAGGGAAAATGCAAGAACCGCCTCACGAATGGTATCGCTGGATGACCATCTGGTATTTGAGTCATTGTAATTTCCCATCGGAACATGACGGATTGGCCGCTACGTATGCTTTCGAAGAATTAGGCAAATCATACGCAAAACCAGCTGTAAAGAATGCAAGCATGCGCCTGTTGGAATTCATTTGCAAGCGAAATCCAGAACTCATTCCTGAATTCAAATTGTATCTAGAGGAAATTATTGAGAACGAACGTCCTACTTTAGTTGCCAAAGCGAAAAAGCAATTGAGCATCTTGAAAAAACACGAGCAATGAGATTGATTTTGAGTGTGGTATTATTGCTGATTTTCGAAGTTGCAAGCGCACAGATAAACTTCTCATTCAATGGTCTGACTGGCGAAGAACCCATGGTTAAAGCGGCCATACTAGACCTCGATTCATTGACAAAAGCAAAGGACATTTCCATTCAATTGGTAATTAAAAATGAAGACGTAACAGCAGTTGGAGAAACTGTAACGAGAGAAGGAATCCATTATGTCCATTACCCCGATCACAGTTATGAATGGTCAGGCACCTATCCCAATTACGAACTGAAAGCAAGGTCTGTTCAAGGATTGACATTCGGCATTTATGGGTTGCTTGATGAAGTGCTTGGCTTTCGTTTCATTCATCCTAAGAATACAATCTTACCAGATGAAGTAAAATGGCCTAAAGAGTTGAAATATAGCTCTTCACCCCGATTTACAAAAAAAGGTTTTCATCTGCACACACAACATCCGTTGGAGCTGACCGAGCAGTTACATAATCCTGATTTTCCGAATGCTTGGCCAGAGGTGAAAGAGTACATCGATTGGCTGGTACGCAACCGACAGAACTATTGGGAATGGTGCCTGCTCCGAACTGTTGATATGGAAAAGTGGCAGCCACATGCCAAGCGAATGGTAGATTATTCGCACGAACGCGGCTTGATGATCGGTGTGGATGTTTCGCTGCACATGATACAGCAACGAACCTTTCAACTTTACAAAAACTGGCCGAAAAGTTGGCGAAGCAAAGAGGAACAATTGCTTCGCAGTTTAGACGATCTCTACTACGCCAAATGGGATTTTCTGAATGTAGAGTTTGCCACCGCAGAGTTCGTAGGCGGCAAGGAAAAACTCAAAAGTCGACTGAAGAAAACGCTGATTGAAACCGCCCGTAACAAGTACCATAGTAACATTATGGGCCGCAAACATGTGGTTAGCGAAGAAAACATGGTTGGCGAGCAGGCTGATGTGTTCAACGCTAACGATAGCATTGACCTTTTCCGTGGAGTTGGGATCCACACCGTGATGATGTACAGCTTGGAAGATAGCGTGGCACCGGTCTATGAGAACAAGAATTTCCACCACATCCACAAGGATATGCTGCTCGAAAGCAAGGTGCGCGAAGTCTGGTTTTACCCTGAAAGTGCCTATTGGGTAACCTACGATAATTCGGTTCCGATGCTGCTTCTGCCCTATCTCAGTGGACGATTGAGCGATATTCTGCTGTGCGAAAAGGAAGGGATTCCTAATCACCTCACCTTCAGCAGCGGTTGGGAACTGGGGTATTGGGCGGTTGATTGGAGCATTGCCCGTTGGAGCTGGAAGAGTTCCTTCAATGGCGAAGAACACATTCCAGAGCCAATGGAATGGGTTTCCGCCTTGGGTTATTCACCTGAAGTAAACGCCAACCTGAACCAGCATCTTGAATTGCAACAAGAGTATCTTTTAAACAAGAATCTGTTGCGTTTTATGTGCGCACAAACAGTAACGGATGAGTTCTCACTCTTCAGAAAGCAGTTTCAACCACGTCCGGATTACACATTTAAATGGCTGGCGAGGAAAAGTGATGAAGAGACAAGAGATAAGGTAAAAAGCGTAGGGTTAACTCAACTTCAAGAGTACTATTCCAGGTCGGAAGCATTGAACACGCAACTGGCTGCGCTGATTGATACGCTCCGCCCCTCGCCTATTTCAGAGTATTTCTCGGCTCTGGTAATCACTTCCTTGCGCGCCAAACACCGAGCTACAACGGTAAACGCCATCCTGGCTCATCGCGAAAAGCGAAAAGAAGACAAGGAACATTGGTTGGAAAAAGGCAGAGAGATTCGATTACAAGGAGTTGGTCTGGTACACAAACTGGAGTTGAACTATAAATACAACGCTGAATACCTGTACAGTGAACGTTTCAGTCATACTTCGTACCCACATGGCTATCTGTATGCTCCGCACACGCTTCACTTCTGGAAACGAGAAGAAGAGCAGGCACGCAGAAATCGATGGGGCTACAATTTCATGAGCATTTGGAAAGTGGGAAGGATAATTGGGTTATGATTTTTCGGTTTAGTCCTTGAAGTAGGACAGAGAAGACTCACTTTGAATTCGAAATAATGGAACTCCAAATCAATCTATTTATATTAACCTAGTTACACAAATTGACAATAACCGAATAAGCATTAACGCTTTCTTAAAACCCTGCAAAGGCCGCCTAAGACTATTTTATATCTTGGCGGCCTTTCTGTTTGAATGGGACCAAACTCATACTTAATTACTGTGTATGTCATTTTTTGATAATCTCTCTCTTGAAGCTCAGCGTGTAATGACCGAATACGAGGTCACCGAACTGATGATCTACGGAGGGCCTGTATTTATTGCACTTATTGTGGTGGAGATCATCTTCAGTCTCAAATACAACCCCGAACTGTACCAGTGGAAGGATCTGGCCACCAGTGGCACCATGGGTGTTGGCGCTGCTTTCTTGGCTGGCGCGGCCAAAGCATTCTCTTTGATCGTGTTTGCCGTTGTTTACATTCTATTCAATCCAGAAGGAGAAGATGGCGTGCGACACAACATCATGGGCGGTTGGGCTGCATTTGGTTTGGGCACATGGTATATCTGGCTCATTTGCCAAGTGCTGGATGATTTCAGCTACTATATGGTTCATCGTGCCAATCATGAAGTGCGCTTTTTGTGGGCTGCCCATATTGTGCATCATTCATCCGACCATTTCAACTTGGGAACTGCGGTGAGAAACGGTTGGGTCACGCTCTTCTACAAACCTTTCTTCTATATGTGGATATGTGCCCTTGGCTTCCACCCTATCATGTTGATGACCTGCCTCAGCATTGAAGCATTTTGGCAATACCAATTACATGTGCAATGGATGCCGCGTTTGGGTTTCTTGGAAAAGATATTCAACCTTCACAAGCACCACGAAGTACATCATTCATCCGATATTGAATACTTGGACAAGAACCATGGCGGTTACCTGATCATCTTCGATAAAATGTTCGGCACTTTCAAGGATAAGGACGATAGCAAGACCATCAAATACGGTGTGTTGCATCCACCAAAATCACACAATCCAGTAGAAGTGCTTTCGCACGAATACGTCCATATTTGGCAAGATGTAATGAAAGCCAAGACTTGGAAAGGTCGTTTCATGTACATTTTCGGCCCTCCCGGATGGACCGAAGATGGTACCGGAAAAACCACCAAGATGATGCAACGCGAATTGGCTGAACTTCAAAAAAAGGCTGCCTGAAAAATTGAATTCAAGCTTCATCACTATTTGAGTTCAATAATTCAATTATTCGCTAATTTTATGGCCGAATTCAACATACATTCCCGTTTAGCGGAGAAGAATTAGTAAAGGTGATGACAGCAAGCAACAAGACATATTCCGTAAAACCAATTTGGTTTACCGATGGTCAGGCTTTGTGTGTCAACGAGTCAAATTCTCTAGTTGTTAAATACGCAGCATCTTACTTTCCTGAAGCCCGTCCCTGCATTCTGAGGCGACTGAGGGTCTGAGTCGACTTGCTTTGATGGCCTCTTTTATGGCCGCAGGTCTAATCTCATATTCAATCAGTAGAAAGTAATTAGCTTTTAGTATTCATGCAGTTTACCGTATTGGTGGCCACCAGTGGTCACAGATCATATTCAACCATCATCTGTCAGATGATGGAAGACGCAGCCAAACTCCGAGGCACAGGCATTGCCAAACGCGAACCATCGTATATCGAAACGAAGATGGACGAAGGCAAAGCAGTGATTGCCTTTGATGGTGACCTTGTGGTCGGTTTCTGCTACATCGAAACCTGGGAAGGCAAGAAATACGTGGCCAACTCAGGTCTTATCGTGCATCCTGAATACCGAAAGACAGGATTGGCACGTGCCATCAAAAAAGCAGTGTTCGATCTATCGAAAGAGAAGTATCCGAACTCACTGCTTTTCGGCATCACCACCAGTCTTCCTGTAATGAAGATCAACTCCGATCTTGGTTACAAACCTGTCACTTTCTCTGAACTCACACAGGATGATGCCTTTTGGAAAGGCTGCCAAAGCTGCGTGAACCACGATGTGCTTCAACGTACCAATCGGACCATGTGTCTTTGTACAGGCATGATGTGCGACCTAAGCAAGGTTCCTGCAAAATCTGACCTTAAAGCCGACCAAAAAGCATGGGATAGCTTCAAAGGATTTATGAAACAACGCGGCCAACGCATTCAACGAAAACTCGATATTTTCCCTTTTCTAAAACCAGCCCTGAAATCTATTCCAGATGAAAAACAATAAAGTGCTTTTGGCCTTCAGTGGAGGGCTCGACACTTCATACTGCGCCAAATACTTGGCCATCGACCTAGGTCTTGAAGTGCATTCTGCCATTGTGAACACAGGCGGTTTCTCTTCAGAGGAATTGGAAGCGATTGCCCAAAAGGCAAGCAATCTGGGAGTTGTTTCCCATACCACATTAGAAGAAACGGATGCTTACTACCAGAACATTATCCGCTTTTTGATCTACGGAAATGTGCTGAAAAACAACACCTATCCCCTTTCGGTAAGTGCCGAGCGCATCTATCAGGCCATTGCCTTGGCAGAATATGCCAAGAAGATCGGAGCTACCCGAATTGCACACGGAAGTACAGGTGCCGGCAACGACCAGGTTCGTTTCGACCTTGTATTCCAATTGCTCGTCCCTGAAATTGAGATCATCACGCCTGTTCGCGACCAACGACTGTCGCGCATGCAAGAGATTGAATACTTGGCCAAGCATGGCCTCGACCTCGAATGGAAGAAAGCGCAGTATTCCATCAACAAAGGCCTTTGGGGAACAAGCGTTGGAGGTGCGGAAACGCTTACCTCACACCAATCGCTGCCCGATTCGGCTTTTCCAAGCCCGCTGAAGGAATCGACTCCATCCACCGTCACGCTGCATTTTGAGAAAGGCGAACTGGTAGGATTGAACGATGAGATGATGACTCCAGTAAAAGCCATTCAGTCCTTGGAGAAACTGGCTTCTGCCTATGCCATTGGCCGCGACATTCACGTGGGCGATACCATCATCGGCATCAAAGGCCGCGTGGGTTTTGAAGCTGCAGCCGCATCCATCATCATCAAGGCACATCATACCTTGGAAAAACACACGCTTTCCAAGTGGCAAGCCCACTGGAAACAACAATTGGGTGATTGGTACGGCATGTTCATTCACGAAGCGCAGTATTTCGAACCTGTGATGCGCAACATCGAAACCTTCTTGGAAGACACGCAATCGACCGTTAGCGGTAAAGTGTTTGTGGAATTGCTTCCCTACCGTTTCGTAGTGCAGGGCATCGAATCACCATTCGACCTGATGAAATCAGGTTTTGGCGAATATGGAGAAATGAACAACCGTTGGTCAGGCGATGATGTGAAGGGATTTACCAGAATGTTGGCCAATCCGATGCTAATTCATCGTCATGTGGCGCTCAAAAACAAGCAAGAATCATGATAAACGTGGGCATAGTGGGCGGTGCCGGCTATGTGGCAGGCGAACTGCTGCGTTGTCTGGCCCAGCATCCTTCCGTGAACGTTGATTTCGTTTACAGTCAATCGCAGCCCAACGAGGCCATCGGTAGTGTGCATCAAGACCTCTTTGCCTCAGATCTTCGATTTACAGATAAACTCAATCCTAAGGTTGATTTGGTATTCCTCTGTTTGGGACACGGAAAATCGAAGGCCTTTTTGGAGCAGCATCAATTCAGTGCGGAGACGAAGATCATCGATATGAGCAACGATTTCCGATTGAAAGCCGATGCGCATTTCAGGGGAATGAACTTCGTTTACGGCTTGGTGGAATTGAACCGAGAACAAATTACACAAGCGAACTACGTGGCCAATCCGGGTTGTTTTGCCACGGCCATTCAGTTGGCGTTGCTACCGTTGGCTGCCAATGGTTTGCTGCGCGATGACGTGCATGTGCATGCCATTACTGGAAGCACAGGCGCTGGGCAATCGCTATCAGACACCACGCATTTCAGCTGGCGCAACAACAACATTTCCATCTACAAGGCTTTTGATCATCAGCATTTGGGCGAGATCGGAGAAACGGTGAACGGCCTACAGGCTGATTTCAACGAATCCATCAACTTTCTTCCCGTACGTGGCGATTTTACCCGTGGCATTTTTGCCAGCATGTACACCGCTTGCGAGCTTTCGAAGCAGGAACTGCTAGCGCTGTATCGAGATCATTATCGCGATGCCCGTTTCACGAAAGTAAGCTCCACTCCTATTCACCTCAAGCAAGTGGTGAACACGAACTTCGGCCTTTTGCAGGTGCAACACTTGAATGGTAAAGTGCTCGTCACTTCCATCATCGATAATCTATTGAAAGGTGCTGCCGGACAGGCCATTCAGAACATGAACCTCATGTTCGGACTGGACGAAAGCACCGGACTGAACTTCAAAGCCAGCTATTTTTAGACAGTCGCCATGAACCTGTTTGACGTTTATCCTTTATTCGATATCACACCCGTTCGGGCGGAAGGCGTGTACGTGTTTACGGAAGACAATACGCGTTACCTCGATCTTTATGGAGGTCACGCGGTCATTTCTATCGGGCACAGCCATCCGCAGTATGTGAGGGCTTTGACCGAACAATTGCAGCGCATTGGCTTCTATTCCAATTCGGTGCATGTGCCTATTCAGCAACAGTTGGCAACGCAGCTTGGCGAAATGAGCGGCTACGCGGATTACGACCTATTCCTGATCAATAGCGGTGCCGAGGCCAACGAGAACGCCATCAAACTCGCTTCTTTCCGAACAGGAAGACGCAAGGTGATTGCCTTCAAAGACAGCTTTCACGGAAGAACAGCTGCGGCAGTGAACGTGACCGACAACAGCAAACTTTCCGCCCCTGTCAACGATGCCAATTTCCCTGTGCAATTCATAGCACTGAACGATATCCAAAGCGTTGAAGATGCTTTGAAAACAAAGGATGTCTGTGCCGTCATTATTGAAGGCATTCAAGGCGTTGGAGGTTTGAACAGTCCAACGGTGGAGTTTTTGAAACAATTAGCTTCGCTTTGCAAGCAATACGGCACCATGCTGATCCTGGATGAGATCCAAAGCGGTTATGGTCGAACAGGAACTTTCTTTGCACATCAAGCCGCTGGAATCCGTCCTGATCTGATCACCATCGCCAAAGGAATGGGCAACGGTTTTCCCGTGGGAGGTGTGCTCATTAGTCCTGAATTTGAAGCCAAACATGGCATGTTGGGAACCACTTTCGGTGGCAACCACTTGGCCTGTGCTGCAGCGCTTGCCGTGTTGGAGGTAATGAAAGCGGAAGAACTGATGGCCAATGCTCAAACTGTGGGACAACAGCTGAAAGATGCACTGATGGAAATCCCGCAGATCACGACCATTAAAGGCCGCGGATTGATGCTTGGCATCAGTTTCGAAGGATCTGCAAAACCCATTCGCGACAAGCTGCTTTACGAACACCATATTTTCACAGGCGCTTCATCAGACCCAAGTCAGATACGCATCCTCCCTCCGCTTTCCATCACGTGGAACGAGGTCGCTCCTTTCATCAGCGCGCTTAAAACCATTCTGCAATGAAACAATTCATCGGTGTAAATGACGTGGACGACCTGAATGGCCTGGTGGCGCTGGCGCGTAAACTCAAGCACCAACCATACGAACACAAACACTTCGGACAGAACCGCACCTTGGGTTTGGTCTTCTTCAATCCAAGTCTTCGTACGCGTTTGAGCACACAGAAAGCGGCCATGAATTTGGGCATGCACGTCATGGTGATGAACCTGAACAACGATGGTTGGTCCATTGAATTGGAAGATGGCACGCGCATGGATGCTGGCACTCAGGAACACATCAAGGAAGCAGCAGGCGTCATTTCGCAGTACTGCGACATCATCGGGCTGCGCACTTTTCCTTCGCTCAAAGACAAGGAACAAGATTACAGCGACCGCGTGATCCAAAAGTTCATTCAGCACGCCACTGTTCCCATCGTTTCATTGGAAAGCGCCATTCGCCATCCTTTGCAGTCCTTGGCCGACCTCATTACCATCGAGGAACAAAAGACCAAAGCACGGCCCAAAGTGGTGTTGAGTTGGGCGCCACACCCGCGCTCCTTGCCGCAAGCCGTTCCCAATTCCTTTGCCGAATGGATGCGTGAAGCAGATGTGGATTTCTGCATCGCCAACCCAGAAGGATTTGATCTTGCTCCCGAATTCACGAAAGGAATCACGGTGTACCACGATCAGGATGAGGCCTTGAAAAATGCCGATTTCGTGTATGCCAAAAACTGGTCGTCTTACACAGATTATGGCCGAATTGGCGAAGGTTGGGACGATTGGATGATCACACCCCAAAAGATGGCGCTTACCGAGAAAGGCAAATTCATGCACTGTTTGCCCGTTCGTAGAAACGTGGTGGTGAGCGATGACGTGATCGATTCATCAGCTTCGTTGGTGTTGGAACAGGCCAACAATCGAACCTATGCCGCACAGGCGGTGCTTCTTCGCATGCTGCAAAATGGATAAGCTGCAGGTTATAAAGATCGGTGGCAATGTCATCGACAATGCTTCAGAACTGGAAACGGTGCTGTACAGCGTGGCTTCCATAAAAGGCCCGAAAATCCTGGTGCATGGTGGCGGAAAACTGGCTTCAGAACTAAGCCGAAGCATGGGCATTGAGCCACAAATGGTGGATGGCCGCAGGATCACTTCCAAGCAAGATCTGGAGATTGTGACCATGGTCTATGCCGGATTGATCAACAAGAACATTACCGCTCAATTGCAAGCCTTTGCCTGCAATGCAGTCGGGCTTTCTGGTGCTGATGGGAACGCCATCGCCTCCGTAAAACGTCCTGTGAATCCGATAAACTTCGGATTGGTGGGAGATGTGAAAGCCGTCAATACTTCCTTTATCAAGGTTTTACTTGATGCCGGGATCACCCCTGTTTTCTGTGCCATCACGCACGATGAAACAGGTCAATTGCTGAATACCAATGCCGATACCATTGCTTCAGAGCTGGCTGCATCTATGAGTAGCTATTATACAAGTGAATTGATCTATTGCTTTGAAAAACAAGGCGTTCTATTAAATCCAGAAGACGAAGATTCGGTCATTCCTATTTTGGATGAAGCGCAGTATCTCCAATTGAAAAGTGACAAGGCCATCCATTCGGGCATGCTTCCCAAATTGGATAATTGTTTTGCGGCTTTGGCCAAAGGCGTTTCGCGGGTCATTATTGGAAACAGCAGTTTCATTGAAGACAGAAGCTTGCCGCACACCACCATCATCCCGAAGCAAGCATGAGCGAACTGACACTTCATGGCGAAGCCATTCAGCTTCTGAAGCAGCTTATTGCCACGCCTTCCTTTTCGGGAGAGGAAAACGGAACCGCTGATCTTATTCAAGACTGGTTGAAAGACCATGGCGTTGAAACCGAGCGTTTGGGAAACAATGTTTGGGCGCTGAATGCGCATTTCGATGTGGCAAAACCGACCATCCTGCTCAATTCGCACCACGATACCGTGAAACCGAATAAGGCCTACACCCGCGACCCGTTTCTTGCACAGGAAGAAGCGGGCACACTCTACGGTTTGGGAAGTAATGATGCAGGCGGATGTTTGGTTTCGTTGCTTGCCACCTTCCTTCATTTTTACGAACGAAAGGAACTGAAATACAACCTGCTCATTGCCGCATCAGCCGAAGAAGAAAACTCAGGTGCCAATGGCATCAGTTCTTTGCTTCCACTGTTACCACCCATTGCATGTGGCGTGGTGGGCGAACCTACTTCCATGAACATGGCCGTAGCTGAAAAGGGCCTGATGGTGATCGATGGCACTGCTTCTGGCACAGCAGGCCACGCAGCGCACGAAAATGCCGACAATGCCCTCTATAATGCCTTGGATGACATCAACCTGATACGCCACTTCGCGTTCCCTAAGGTTTCCGAAAGCTCAGGAAAAGTAAAGGCAACGGTGACGCAAATAGAGGCTGGACAACAGCATAATGTGGTGCCTGCCGCCTGCAAGTTTGTGGTGGATGTGCGCGTCAATGAGCATTACACCAATCAAGAGGTGTTTGAGATATTGAACAGCTTGACCAAAAGCGAATTGAAAGCGCGCTCCTTCCGACTCAACTCCTCCTCCATTGCCAACGATCATCCGCTGGTGAAAGCCGGCTTGGCGCTCGGTAGAAAAACCTACGGTTCTCCTACCCTTTCCGACCAGGCATTGATGGCTTTTCCTACGGTGAAAATGGGTCCGGGAGAATCCACGCGTTCGCATCAGGCAGATGAGTTTGTGCTGCTGAGCGAGATTGAAGAAGGAATCAGCCTCCACATCCAGTTACTGGAGAAGCTTTTATGAATTGATAAAAATGACAGTCCGTTATCTTATCACCAAAATCTCAAATAGCTTCACCCTGTGCGCTTCAGGCCTATCGAGGTATTGAATTCACATGAAATAGCCACAGATGCACAGATTTTCACGGATTTTTCACAGAGTAATATGAATCAGTGTTTCATCTGTGCCAATCAGTGCATCTATGGCAGAAAATATGTTTAAGTTGTGTAAAAATTAAACACGATTGCTCTGCATCTACAGCCAGTGTGACAGGATTGCAGACTATCAATTGATAAAAAAGAGAAACGATGAAATTGTGGGATAAAGGATATACGGTAGATAATGTGGTGGACCGGTTTACGGTGGGCAACGACCGCGTGCTCGACCTGAAACTGGCCAAGCATGATGTGGCTGGAAATAAGGCCCATGCCCAAATGCTCGCTTCCATCGGTATCCTGACAAGCGAAGAGTTGAAATCCATTTTGGACGGATTGAACACCATCGAGCAGAGCATTACTGATGGCTCCTTTACCATTGAAGATACGTTTGAGGACGTACACAGCAAGATTGAATTCGAATTGGTGCGCTTGATAGGCGAAGCTGGAAAGAAGATCCATACGGCCCGTTCGCGCAACGACCAAGTGTTGGTCGATCTGCATCTCTATGCCAAGGAAGAGATTGAAGTGATGCTCGCATTGACGCAACAGTTGTTCGATACCTTGATGAAACTGGCAGAACAGCATCAATCTATTCTGATGCCGGGCTACACGCACATGCAAGTTGCCATGCCATCTTCCTTCGGACTGTGGTTCAGTGCCTATGCCGAAGCCTTGATCGATGATGTGCACATGCTACAGGCAGCAGCACGCATTGCCGATCAGAATCCATTGGGTTCGGCTGCTGGTTATGGTTCTTCGTTTCCAATTAACCGAACCATGACCACCGAACTCTTGGGATTCGGCACCATGAAATACAACGTGGTTGCCGCACAAATGAGTCGCGGTAAACTGGAACGCACCGTTGCCATGGCCATGGCTTCTGTATCTGGTACGCTTGCCAAGCTTTCTGCGGATATCTGCCTCTACATGAGTCAGAACTTCGGATTTGTGAGTTTCCCGAAGGAATTGACCACAGGTTCGAGCATCATGCCGCACAAGCAGAACCCCGATGTGTTTGAGCTGCTACGTGCCAAAAGCAACCGTTTGCAGGCCTTGCCTACCGAGATCATCCTCATTACCAATAACCTGACAAGCGGCTATCACCGTGATTTCCAATTACTGAAAGAAGGGTTGATGTCTGGCATCGATACCCTCAAGGACAATCTGGAAGTATGCGATTTCATGCTGCAGCACATTCAGGTCAATCCTGATCTGCTGGACAACGCCATTTACGACCACATGTACAGCGTGGAGGAAGTAAACGCGCTTGTATTGGGTGGCATGAGCTTCCGCGATGCGTATCGTCAGCTTGGTATCGACATCATGGAAGGACGTTACACACCCAAGAAGCAGGTGCATCATACGCACGAAGGCAGCATCGGGAATCTGTGTTTGGGAGAGATCCGTAGCAAGATGGAAAAGGCGATGACGCGTTGAGCTTTCTAAAAGCCTAACTACTTTTTCTGATTCCCCCAAAGTTTGCCACTTGAGATTTGCACAGAGCTTAGTAGAGTCTCAGAGATACACAGAGATGTTCCGACTTGCCGTGTGCTTACAGAAGCAAACCTTGGTCTGGGTGAACTTACGGAGCAGCTTGAATTCCCTTCGAAGAAAAAGCTCTCTGTGCATCTCCCATTCTCATTCTTTCTCTGTGAAACGTATAACTGGTAAACTTTAGGGGAATCAATATACTTTTTCCTACCTTGTTGCTTGTTAGGTCATGGGGAAAATCAGCTGGCTTCTATTCTTGGTATGTTTCGGACTGTCTTCAAAGGCGCAAGACCCGGCATTCACGCAGTATTTCAGTAGTCCCGTCTACCTCAATCCTGCCTTTGCTGGTTTTGATGGTTGTTCGAGAATAAGCACGGCTTACCGTAATCAGTGGCCAGCCATCAGTGGCAATTACCAAACCGCAAATGCATGGTACGACCGCATGATCGGAAAAACGCATGGCGTGGCTGTCAACTATCAATTTGACCTTGCTGGAGAGACCATCCAGACCCATTCCCTTTCCTTCGTCTACGCACCGGCCATTCGTCTTTTCAAGAATAGATTGGTCATTAGTCCTGCGCTGCAATTGGGCTGGCAGCACAAATATGTCGACTTCAGCCAACTGACCTTCGGTGATATGATCGATCCGCGTTATGGTCATATTAACTATTTAACTCAACCAATAGATGGCGAAAGCAGTTCGGATGTATTCGATATGAGTGCAGGATTACTCATCTTCCATTCCAATTTCACCTATGGGGCAGCGTTCCATCACCTTACACAACCCAACGAAGGCCTTAATGGCATCTCTAAACTCCCCATCAAATACACGGCTCACATATCGTATGTTGGCGTCATCAACGATCATTACAAGATCTCGCCAGCATTCATCTTCATGGACCAACAGGATTTCAGTCAGTTGCAATCTACCCTGACCGTTTACCTCTATGGCGCGCGCATTGGTGCTGGGTTCAGAAGCAGTTTCAATAACCCGGATGCCGTGCTTTTCATGCTCGGATACCAAGGACACGGTTTCCGCGTGGGCTACAGCTACGATTATACCGTCTCAGGACTCGCAAACAGCACGGGCGGAAGCCACGAAGCCACCTTGGCCTACGTTTTCAACTGCATCAACAAGGCAGCGCACAGGAAAGGAACTGAATTGATCGGTTTTTAGAGCTGTTAGATATTAGCTGTTAGATATTAGCTGTTAGCTTTTAGTATTCAGGAAGCTTGAGATTACTCCGTTCAATGTCAACCATCCAAAGAACACAAGAATAGAAGAACGGAAGAACTGAAGAACAGAATAACAGAAGAACGGAAGAACAGAGGAATTGAAAAAGTGCTAATCGCTAACTCCTAATACCTAACTCCTCATACGTCCAACCTCAAGATCAACTCAAGATCATCGAAATGGTGGCCGAGAACGGGCCGCTTTTATCCGCATCCGTAGTATTGATCCAACGGGCATAGATCTCGAGCGTATGTCCCAGTTTATTAGTTGGAAACTGCTTACGCAGCTGTGCCCGTGTGCTTATCATGTTCTCAAACCCGGCATCTACCAGGTCCTTGGCGCTCAATTCCTCTCCTGCCACCTTCAGCTCCTTCATCGGAACTATAGGATTCACCAGTCGAAAGAACACTTCCACCCCATTGCTGTCTGGATGACAGGCCGAACGTTTATCAGAAGCACTCAATTTGAACACCATACGCACCAGTCCTCTACCCAAGGGCAGCAATTCTGGAATTGGCGAAGTTTCAATTTCCGGACGTGTGCCCCGTGTGCTTGCCGCCCGAGGATTAAGTCCCATTCCTACACGCGTTCCTAGTGGAATGGCCGGATTGTTTACCACATAGCTCTGCACAAAACCACGCAAAAACCTAACGTAATCCTTGCGATAGGCCTTGTAATTGACAACCTGCACGGTGGTCCGGTTTCCTTTGGTCTTTACGCTATCGTAAATGGCCACAAAATTGTCGCTCCACGTAAGCAGGGTGGCCGCCTCTGTTGCCGGAATATTCCACGGGGCAATATTTGCCTGTATGGCTGCATTCAGGTTGAACTGAAAGGTGTTGAAATTTTCGAGTGGTCCGGGTATGTAATCTTTTGATTTTGACATGATCGTTGTTTTTAATGATTGTTTTTCCTGATTCCCCCAAAGTTTGCCACTTGAGATTTGCACAGAGCTTATTAGAGCCTCAGAGAAACACAGAGATGTTCCGCTTGCCGTGTGCTTACAGAAGCAAACCTTGGTCTGGTTGAACTTGCAGAACAGCTTGAATTCCCTTCTAAGAAAAAGCGCTCTGTGCATCTCCCATTCTCAGTCTTTCTCTGTGAAACATTTAACTGGTAAACTTTAGGGGATTCAATTTTCTTTTATTGTGAATGGATATATGTGGTAGCTCCCTCTTTATGCCCGTTGCCAGAAGTAATAGCATGGTCTAAGTTGACCCCATGGCTTCAGAATAAGGAGGCAAGGCTTGCAGTAGAACCTTCTGCAGCAGCGTTCGAATGTCCGTTTAGCACCGTAGTACATGCTGCTTTGGCAGTCGTACCTTCTGCAAAAACGGTAGTACCTTCTACTGTAACGGTAGTACCTTCTGCTGTGGCTGTCGTACCTTCTGCCATAACGCTCGAACCATTGGTGCCAACCGTAGAACGTACAACTGTAGCTGTCGGATGATCTTTATTCTTCGCCATCACTTCCATCAGGTGGAAAGAGAGCTGTTAGTGTCAAAGAACTGAAACAAAGCTCTGCAAAGAATTTCAGCTGTAAAATACCACAACTTCATTACTATCAATCTATTAGCACTTCTTAACTACTAAACATTTAGTACTTAACAGATAGTAGTATCTATTTTAAGCAGAATGCATAACTTCGAACTGCTGAAGCATCACATTGTATTGTTCAACCAAGGACATGGAACATGAAAACTCAGAATTTCCTCATCGGTGATATCGAATTCACCCCCACCGAAACCCGCATCCTCATCCTCAATTGCTATTGCACCAAGTGCGAACAGATAGCCGATTACCTAGGTTGCAGCGTAAATACCGTTTACGCACACCTCAGAGCCATCCGTACAAAGACCAAGCTCTTCGACTGCCGCGAAATAGAGCGCTTTTCGTTGGCCTATGAGCTGCGCAACAAAGGCATGGTGGGCGATGTGGACCTCTTTGAGACCTATGGCGATCTGCTGCCCTGGAACCAGAATGGCCCTGGAAGTTGAACGCTGAACTGTGAGGAGAGAGGTTTGAGGTTTGAGGAGAG
Source organism: Flavobacteriales bacterium (assembly GCA_021739695.1). Taxonomy (NCBI): domain Bacteria; kingdom Pseudomonadati; phylum Bacteroidota; class Flavobacteriia; order Flavobacteriales; species Flavobacteriales bacterium. The sequence goes on from JAIPBM010000003.1 coordinate 224,170, forward strand.
AGCGGTTAATCCAACAAGGATAAAGTAGTTGTTAGTGTGTTGGAAATGATGGGAGGAGTTTGTAGTATTGGGGATATAAAAAGAACGGAGCCTACAGTAAGAATTACCTATAGCACCCCTAGTTGGAGGGCTATGAAAAGAAATCGTGCTTGGGCAAAGGCGGATATGATAAATTGCAGTAGTGGAATTTATCATAGCCAATAGTTGTAGCACATTTTGAAAAGCACCTTGAGACACCTCATTTTAACCTTTACGTTTTGTGCTTTTACATTCTTTTCATTTGGACAAGTGACAGTCAAGTTCGAAATTGATTGCGACTCAGTACTGCCAGTTGACAGAGAAGTTCATGTTCCGAATAAAAACGAACAGTTTATGGCCTCTATCGACTTGGACTTTCCGCGAAATTGGAAAAATCAAGACACCATAAGATTTACACCATTTACCATCGACAATCTTCAACATGGAATGACCTGCGTTGATGTTGCTCCACCTACTGACAAGTACAAAATCGGATGGGTAAATTTCACATCCTTGAATTACTGGGAACACGGAGAATACGGGGTAAATTTTGACAGCTCGTATTATGCAGAGGTTCGATTAGTCAATGGTATATTGACACTAAGGGACAAATTTTGGTATGCAGATGGAAAAGGTAAGAAATACAAGTACAAAGTAGTCTGGACTGGTAGAAATTGCTGTAGTTGGATTAGACTAAATCCTACGAAGAAGAAGCGTTATCCAAGACAAATACCGAAACGTCAAGCGAAGAAAATTACGACCGTGAAGAATTATTAAAAAACGTGCTACAACAACCACTAAACCTAATGCGTGCGACCGTACGTCAGTCAGTCTCAGCTTCGTTCTGCGCTGTCTGTGCATGGCGACAGGACGGCAGTTTCTAACGCATTATCTTTAGCGGAAACCGTTGTGGTTAATTTTTGTGCCGTCTGAAAACGCGACTGTAAATTGAAAGTTTGGTAGTCCCTAAGCTGAAACAAACGGACATTGAGCACTTCGATTTCAGCCGAAAATCGAAGGAACTAAGGCTCTATTTTCATGGGCTTAGAAACGTTGACATAAATCAGAATCAAAAAGAATGTTTAATCCATTCAAAAAGAAAAATTCAGAACAGATTGAAAAAAAACCATTTGATATTCCATCAAATTGGGAACATCATTACATCTATGGTTTTATAAGTGGAAATCCTTATCAAACTATAAGCGATTTAAATGCAGTTGTGACTATTTTTAAAAATACGGTCGGAAAGAAAGGGTTTATAGGAATTGATTCAATTTTTCATCCATATAATTTGGTTAATCCTAAAGGAGTAACAGCTTGGGATTTAGCTTGGTTTAGTGTTTATACTCCAGATAATGGAAAGTTCATCGGAGAAATAGCGGAAAACAAAACTGCAACCGTTGTCAACGCAGAGGCTCTGAATTTAAAAGACAATTATAGGGTTTGGCCAAATAATGACCTTGACCCTGAAATAAATGAACAATATTCTAAATATGTTCCCTTTGTGCTTCCTTATTTGATTTATAAAAACAATGACGAACCACATTGGTCGGAAATGATAAAGTCAGAATTAGAACTTCAAGGACAAGCTCATACCTATATTGAAAATTTCAATTCAGTTTTCTCGAAATGTATTAACGGACACGTAATGACATTAGGATTTGGAGAATTTGATAGAGAAAACCTAGACGAATTAATAGAGAACTTTACAAGTTTTTACGAAAAGAAAATAAAAAACTAACCACAACACCAGCTATGTCAAATAGGGTCTCATCAGTTACGCAGGGTTCGGGTTAATTGTTGAAGCCGTCTGAAAGTGCGGCTCTAAATTGAAAGTGAAGTGATGTCTAAACTTAACCGAATATGGGACTAAACATTCAAGGAGTAGCAACCAGCCACAAAGGAGCTGGTCTTTCGGAAATTGCCGAAATCATCAGTATCGAGGTTTCGAAAAAATTGTCTGACTGCACATTTGAAGAGGCACTTTCAAACGGTGTAGCAGCTAATGACATTTACTTCATACAGACTAACAAAGGGGCAATGATAATAGCCGGAGAAGACTTTCCAGTTATGGAAATTCCAATGAAGGCGTTATCAGAAAATGACGGGAAAACTGTAAAGTTCATGTATGGCGAAACTTCAATGGTATTTTACTTTGAATACCATGAGAATGGAGCCATTTTACGAAGGAAAATTGTTGTTGAAGGCGAAACAAGCCACGAAGCAGGTAAGGCCTTAGATATAGAGCATTCAGGAATTGAAGTGGATGAGGTAATTACCCAACTCATGCTTCGAGTATCAGGTGATGATATTAACACGATAGAATTGGATCATCCAATTGATAGACACAGGTACATTGGAAGAAAAGAGACAAGCAAACCTTCTAATCAAAGCAATCAAACGGCACCAAACTCTGGTGGAAGTATTGATGAAAAAGAACAGGCGACACAAACACCAAACATCAAGACAGGATTTTTGGTTAGAGCATTGAAAATAGGATTGGGCTTGCTGCTTTTATTCGTTGGTCTAATACTCTGTATTAGCGTACTATTCACATCAAAAACGACCTTATTTGGAAGCATTTTCAACCTTATGAATGGGCCTGAAAACGACTTTGGTGGATACGAATATGGGTATAATGCTGCAATATTTGTAGTTGGATGCTTGTTTTTGTCGCTAGCTTATTTTCTTTTCAAAAAAGGAGTTAAACTGATTAAGGGAAAATGAGTGAAGCCCTATTTTTCACTGTCGTAAAGCATTGGCAAGTATTTTACATGATGCATGAATGGTTCTGCTGCATTGACTTTTTTTTGAATAAATATTTGAAATCTCTCTGATGGCCTCATGTTTAGAATTCAGTTTTTAGTGTCTCATTTCGCTTTAGAACCTAATCCAACATCCATTACCTTGACCAAGAAATCTTCTACATTTCATCTATGGAATTAGGTCATCTGATTGAACAGACTGTTCGGCAAAAGTACTTGGAGCCCAAGAAGTTGGCGTTGATAGAAAAACTGGTTGACTTTATCCTACACAAAGCACCAACTATGCTATCCGATCATCAAAACCTTGTTGTAATCAATTTTGAATACGACTCGCAGCATTATTTTTCATTTACGGGTTATCCAGACCCTTCCATTGTCGATCAGTATCACTGGCTTGACCAATTTACAATTGACGTTAGTGAGGAAAACGACAATGAAACCTTAGACAGAATTCTTGACGAAATCAACGTATTCGAAAACGATGACTGGATACTTGAGCATCGTGAAACAGGAATCACATTCGAGCATTACAACCTCTTTTCTCGTTTAGTGGAGGAATTCTTTGCAGACTGCTGGAAACGAGCCAAAATCAATTCAATCAGCTCTTACAGGTGTTTTCTCTTTATACATGATTTGTACGATGGTATTGACTGTGATACAGGACTGCCAGCAAGTGACGGGGATGTTCAAGATATTCTAAGAAAAGAAGGGACAACCTTTACAGAGTATCCTCGACCTGATCCATGGAGCTTTTCAAGCCTAGACCACAAACTCAAGGACTTTTGGTCAAATAGGAAAGCTGTTTATTCAAACCTTCATAAGATGTCGAATGGAGTGCTTCAAGGAACTTGCACCATTGAAATAGAAAATGGGAAACATTTCGTGTTAGGAGATAATTGCGGTGGACCTGGAACTTGGTCTGGAGACACTTTTCAGAAGCCCGACAACTTATTTTTTCTGCCTGTCTGGAGAAAGAGTATCTGGGGTAAGTCGTATCAAGAAATCGCTTCCTTTAATGTTGGTGAACAGAAAATCACCTTTTTCAAAAGGCGATTTGAACTTGTTGAAATTCATCATCTTTATCAAGGAAGTCTCGAGGGGTTTCAATGGAAAAATGGAGAAAAGGAGAGGTTTTGGATGAAACTGGAATCTGAACCAATAAGACGGACATTGGAACTTTCTTAAAGCAAGTTATACACGCTCACTATGTCCAAGTAATCACTTACGACAACACCTATTCAAAAACTTAGTCTTCAAACATTCGTCACCTACAAAGAAAGTTACTGTCAGACATAAGAGCAGAAGACAATGTGGAGTTTAAAGCTTGAATAGTCGACAAAGAAAAATTAACCCCAACAAAGAACTGAGGTAAAAACCAAGACTTACTAAAAGTTTATTTTCTATCATTTTTCTTCTTTTCAGGGTGTAGGATTCTATGACCATTAGCGGTCAATTTCAATTCTGAATACGGAATGCAGCGTTTTAA